>VHCZ01000194.1 GCA_016871535.1 Verrucomicrobiota bacterium | reverse complement strand
GTTCTCGTTCCATTGCTCTCCACCCCGTGTTTCCACGACGCAGTTATGGTTCAATACCGCACGATTCTTCACCGCACAGAAGCGGACTTTCACCGCTTCGACCAATCGCCATCTCAGGCGCACGAGCGCCGGCATCCGTGCCGGCGACCGCAGCGGGTTGAACTGCGCCGGCATGGATGCCGGCGCTCCCAGGTTCATGGGGAAAGGGGAGCCAATCGAATCGTGACTGGCCGACACTTATAATCGCACCACCGGTGGAAAGCGCAGTTTGACTTCGATTCGCGGCTTTGGTTGCCTACCGGAAAACTCTCAGCGCTGTTCACATGCTTCAATGTCCGGTCTTTGTTCTCACGACTGAAGGTTCCTCCGCGGTGATGCCACGAATCCTGCGACTCCGGTGCTTGGGGATCGTCCTGGGTTTGGCGCTGGCAGGTGCCGGTTGCGGGCCGAACGTGCAGCCTCCTCCCAATCCGACGATCGCTCCCGCCTCAACTGCCCACTCGCCCTGGCTCGAAGATGCCACGGACGCGCTCGGTCTGAGATTCGTCCACGACGTCGGACCGGTCGGAACCTATTTTATGCCCGAATCGCTCGGCTCCGGAGTCGCCATCTTTGATTTCGACGGCGACGGACGCATGGATGTTTTTCTGCTCCAGAACGCCGGGACCAATTCCGCCGCCAAACATCAACTGTTCCATCAGGAACAGGACGGCCGCTTTCGCGACGCGAGCACCGGCAGCGGACTGGATCTCCCGGGACGCGGCATGGGCGTGGCCGTCGGCGACGTGGATAATGACGGCCAGCCCGATGTCTTCATCACGGAGTACGACCGGGTTCGGCTGTTTCGCAATGTCGGCGGCGGCAAGTTCGGAGAGATCACCCACGACGCCGGACTGGACAATCCTCACTGGGGCATGTCGGCCGCGTTCTTCGATTACGACCGGGACGGCTGGCTCGATTTGATCGTGGCCAACTACGTGGATTACTCGCCGTCGATGAAGTGTCCAGATGCGCAAGGCAAACCCGGGTACTGCGGTCCGTCCGGGTTCCCGGGCACGATTCCACGGCTGTTCCGGAACCTGGGCGCTGGCGGCGGCTCGATCCGGTTCGAGGACGTGACGCTGAAAGCCGGGCTTGGGAAACTGGCCGGGCCAGGACTCGGAGTCGTGTGCGCGGACGCCAACGGAGACCGCTGGCCGGACGTGCTCATTGCCAACGATGGCCATGTCAATTGGCTCTTGATCAATCAGCGCAACGGAACGTTCACCGAAGAGGCCGCCACACGCGGGATCGCTTACAACGAGATGGGCGCCGTCCAGGCCAACATGGGAGTCGCCCTCGGCGACGCCGACGGCGACGGGCTTTTCGATATTCTCGTGACTCACCTCAGCACGGAAACGCACGCGCTGTGGAAGCAAGGGCCGCGCGGATACTTCCAGGATCGCACCTCGGCTTCGCGGGTCGCGGCTTCGGCGTGGCGAGGCACAGGTTTTGGCACTGTGTTCAACGATCTAAATAACGACGGCGCTCCGGATTTGCTCGTCGTGAACGGCGGCATCAAACGCCTCACGATCGATCCCGCGCCAAACGGCAAGGCCAACAGCGATCCCTTCTGGAACGGATACGAGCAGCGCAGCCAGATTTTCGCCAACGACGGTCAGGGAGCTTTCTCGGACATCTCCGCCGCCAACCTCGCCTTCAGCGGAACCGCCGCCGTCGCGCGCGGCCTGGCGGTAGGCGATCTGGACAACGATGGCGCCCCGGACTTGATCGTCACGCGGATTGCCGCGTCCGCGCGCGTGTATCGCAACGTCGCTCCACGCGGCCACTGGCTGACGGTGCGAGTCGTGGAGCCGGCGTTCGGAGGCCGCGACGCGTATGGCGCGGAAGTGGCCGTCAACGCGGGCGGGCGGCGCAGGACCGTGTGGGTGAATCCTTCGCAAAGTTATCTGTGCAGCAACGATCCTCGCGCCCACTTTGGCCTAGGTTCAACCACCCAGGTGGAAAGCATCAACGTGATCTGGCCTGACGGCACCGAGGAGCAGTTTCCCGGTGTGGCCGTGGATCAAATCCTCACGCTCCGGAAAGGTTCCGGGCAACGAGTCGCATCGGCTGTGACGCGAGGCGCTGGGCAGTGAACCCGTATCGGCTTCAATGAAGAAGCGAACCCCCAAACGCCCTTCGCCGCCAAACCGATCCATCCGCAGAAGCTGGCCAGGCTGGCTCGCGGTCGTGCTTTCAATGTCGGTTGCGTTCGCGTCCTGGCTCTGGTGGAGAAACGCGTCGCCGCCGCCGCCAGTCGTGAACACCACGGGTTTCGACCCGATGATCGCTGCGGCGATTGCCCAAGCTCGGGACGCGGTTCGACAGGCCCCGCGGTCCGCCGAGGCCCGGGGCCGCATGGGAATGATGTTGCTGGCGCACGAAGTTCGCGCGGAAGCCGCCGCGTCTTTTGCCCAGGCCTCCGCGCTGGCGCCGCGCCAACCGCGCTGGCCCTACTATCTTGGTCTCGCGGAACTGGTGGACAATCCCATGGCGGCCGCGACGAATCTGGATCGCGCCGTCCGCCTCTTTCCCGAAAGCGAGCTGGCGCCTCGCTTAAAGTTTGCAGACACGCTCCTGAGCTTGGGGCGTCTAGATGAGGCGGAAGGGCATTACCGCCGTGTTCGCGAACGCGATCCCAATTCGGCCTGGGCGGGATTGGGCCTCGGCAAAGTGGCTAATGCTCGCGACCGCGCCGCCGAGGCCACGAATTATCTGGCGAGCGCGCTGCAGGACGTTTCCACTCGCAAAGCGGCTCACCGCCTTCTCCTGAACGTGAACCAACGTTTGGGCCGCACCAACGAAGCCGTCCAACTGGCTCGGATTCTCGCGGACCTTCCCCACGACGAGCCATTTCCAGATCCCTTCCTGGCCGAGGTCCATGCCCTGAAAACCGGGGAGGCCGCCTGGATCGATCTCGGCGATGAATGGATAAAAGCAGGCCGCGTGGCCGAAGCCGCCCGGCTCCTCGAAAAAACCCTCCAGACTTACCCGAACTCGGATCGCGCCATGTTTTTCCTCGGACGCGCGCTCTTGCGGCTCGGCGACGCCGCGAGATCCGAGGCCGTCCTGATGCGAGCTGTTGCGCTGGCGCCCGGCAACATCGAAGCGCAAATGCAACTGGGCGTCACACGCCTGAGCCGGGGCCGACCCAAGGAAGCCCAGCCTTGTTTCCAAGCTGCCATCCAGGCCAAACCCAACCTGGCGGCGGCGTGGTTTAATCTTGGGCTGAGCCTCGGCGGCGAGATCAATCGACGCGCCGAGTCGATGGCCGCTTTTCGCGAAGCGATTCGGTTGACTCCGAATTCGGCGGAGGCCTACCTCGGACTGGCCGTGGTGCTGAGAGCCGAAGGTCAGAACCAGGCGGCGGCCGCGGAATTGCGCCGGGCACTCGCTCTGCAACCTGAAGAGCCAATGCGGCGAAAGTTGCTCGATCAATTGAAACTGGTGGAGTAGCTGGAAGGACTGACGCTCTAATGGAACCAAACGACCAGCAGCGACCGATTGAAAAGCTCAAACGGATCGAAGCGCTGTTCGCCGACCGAGCGGCTACCGCAGGCGAAAAGGCCGCCGCAGTCTGTCGTCAGCATCAATCGAGGAGCGTGCGAAAGAGGTCGAGCACAGCATGGAATTAACTCGGAAACTGGAAGCGCGTGCGCGCAGGAGTGGGAAACATTCCGTTCGCAAACCCTGACGCTGGCTGAAACGCTCGTGGGACACGGACAAGATGCAGCTTGGGTTGCAGGCGCTGATTCTTCGCGACGACGGCATGCTTCGCGTGCCGGTTCTGGATGCCGAGCAGCAAGAATCCACGCTGAAAGACCTGCAGCATTGCTACGAAACGGCAGTGGCCCGAATCGAACATGGCAAACCGTTGCACACGGTGCAAGAGCCTCGAGTGTACGAAAAGGTGTTCTATGCGAGTGCCGAACGCCCGCTGGGTCGTCCTTGGCGCGTCTTCGAACTCCGGAACACTGACGGCTCGCGCTTCGGTTATTCGCACGGCAAGCTCATTCAACCCTCAACCGCGTATGAGAACCACCTATCTCGTCTGCTACGATATCGCGAATGACAAGCGATTGCGAATCAGATATCGGAAACAAACTGACACTCAGAATAGCGCAGGCAGTCGCAACCGAAGTGTTGCGGGCCTGTGCCAGAAGGAGTAACAAGCGAACTCCTTCCGCGCTCACGCGAGCGCGGCCCCGTTGAAGCTTGAACATGAAGCCTGCGACTGTGGCGCCGCTGAATTTCCTTGGCGAAGACAGATGGTCAGACGATAAGCTTCCACGACCTGAGCATTCTCCTTCGAGAGAAACCCGCACATGAACCGAAGAACATTCCTCACCTCCCTGAGCAGTCTGGCGGCCCTTGGCGCCGCGCCGGCACGCGCCGCCGATGGCCAATCGCGGCGCAGAAGCACATCCAGCCACCCGCCTCGAAAGGTGATCGTGGGCACCGTCATGCAATCCTTTTGGGGGAAGCATCCCGGCCTGCAAAAGCGGCTCGATCAATTGGCTGGAATCGTGGATCTGATGGCGTCCGAGGCGAAAAAGAAATACGGTCGCGGCCTCGACCTCGCGGTGCTTCCGGAAACGTCGATCACGGGGGAAGCGGACGGAGACGCCTTGGCGCATTCAGTTCCGTTCGAGGGGCTGGTGCAGGACGTGTTCTCTCGCAAAGCACGCGAGCATGGTTGCTATATCGTCGTTGCAACCTACCTCCTGGATTCGAAGGAAAAGAAGTTGTGCTCGAATGCGGCGGTCCTGGTCGGGCGCAAAGGA
Source organism: Verrucomicrobiota bacterium (assembly GCA_016871535.1). NCBI lineage: Bacteria > Pseudomonadati > Verrucomicrobiota > Verrucomicrobiota bacterium. Next base: position 6,886 of record VHCZ01000194.1, on the reverse strand, counting down.
GAAACGGTCGGAACCTACCGCAAAGTGCATCTGGTCGTCTCGTTCGAGCGCGGCAACATGGAAGGCGGCGCCACCCCAGGCAACGCGTTCCCTGTCTTCGAGTGCGACTTCGGCAAGCTCGGCATCCAGATTTGTTATGAGATGGAATTCGACGACGGTTGGTCCGAGTTGGCGCGGCAAGGCGCAGAGTTGATCGCCTGGCCGACGCAATCGCCTCAAACCTCGCAGCCCGCCTTCCGCGCGAAGGATCATCGCTTCTATATTGTGTCCAGCACCTGGCGGCACAACGCCTCCCTCTTCGAGCCGACGGGCAAAATCGCCGCGCAGATCAAGCCGCCGCAAAACATCCTGGTTCACGAACTGGATTTGAGTTACGCGATTCTCCCGTGGAGTTCAAAGCTTCGGAATGGCGAGGCGCTCCGCAAGGCCTGCGGCAACAACGTCGGCTACAATTACTACGAGGACGAAGATCGCGGCATCTTCTGGTCGAACGACCCGAAGACGCCGATCGGCGAGATGGTGCGCTCCATGGGTCTGCGGGAAATCGAGGATGAAATGGCGCAAGTGCGGAGGTTCTACCGCAAAGCCGGAGCTTCGAGATAGCGCGCCGGTCCGGTTATGGATGAGAGCTCGCTGCGGCACGCCATTCTGACCGCGGAACGCATTAAGAGAGATCGGCACGCGGGCGTCTTCGGCGAAATGCTGGACTGGCTATGCCCTCTCCTGGAACGGATGGCGCGCGGCGAAGACTTCAGTCTGCGTGAAATAACTCACGTCGTGGGCGAAATACGGTGCCGTGTGGCCGGCATAGCGCAACAACAACCAAACCAGAATCGTGAGCGAGAAAGCTGAAAGCTTTGGTCCCTGGACCGTCGGCGAACTTCCGCCGCCGCCTCGTTTTGGGTTAAGCCAGTGGCGCGCGATGATTGGGCCGGGCATCTTGATGGCCGGCGCGAACATCGGCGGAGGCGAGTGGCTGCTGGGGCCCGAAGTCACGGCGCGTTACGGCGGCTCAATCCTCTGGATCGCGACGCTCGCGATTGCCGCGCAGGTTTTCTTCAATCTCGAAGTGATGCGGTATGCGCTCTACTGCGGCGAGCCGATGTTCGTGGGCTATTTTCGTTTGCCACCGGGGCCCGTTCTCTGGACAGGCGTCTATCTGGCATTCGACTTCATCGGGGTCTGGCCGTACCTGGCCTCGAATGCGGCCGTGCCTTTTGCAGCCATCATACTGGGGCGTCTGCCGACGGAGACGGACGCGACGTTGGTGCGAGGCCTCAGTTACGTCGTGTTCCTGGGCGCGTATCTTCCGGTGCTGTTCGGCCGGAAGATTTATAACGCGCTTCAGTTTTGCATGATCGTCAAGGCCGTTCTGGTTCTCGGCTACCTGCTCGTGATCAATTTGATTTGGAACCGCGGCGCGTGGGGCGAAGCGGTCTCCGGCTTGTTCAAATTCGGGATGCTTCCGCCGACGATGGACTGGGCCACGGTGGCGGCTTTCGCGGGAATTGCCGGCGCGGGCGGGCTGTCCAACATGCAGTTTTCAAATTATGTCCGGGAAAAGGGCTGGGGCATGGGCGGACAAGTGGGCGCGATTCCGAGCGCGTTTGGCGGCAAGACGATCAAGCTCTCGCACGTGGGCAAAGTATTTCCCGTCACGCCTGAAAACCTCGAACGCTGGCGCGGATGGTACCGTCATATCGTCCGCGAACAACTCATCATCTGGGTGCCGGCCGTGACGCTGGGGGCCATCCTGCCGGCGATGCTTTCTCTCGGCTTTCTGCCGCGAGGCACGACCGTGAAAGGGTGGGAAGGCGCCGCCATGACGGCGAAGGGCCTGGCCGAACACATCGGACCGGCGTTCTGGTACCTGACCCTGACGTGCGGACTGCTGGTGCTTGCTCCGACACAGATCACGCAGATGGACGGGATGGTGCGCCGCTGGGTGGATGTCCTTTGGACCGGAAGCCGCCGGCTGCTTCACCTGGATGGCAACAAAGTAAAATACGTGTACTACAGCGTGCTGGCGGTTTACGGCCTCTGGGGCATGATCGCGCTGGCGATCCTCAATCCGGCGCAAATCGTAAAGACCGTGGCCAACTTTTGGAACCTCGCCCTGGGTTTTAGCGCCGTGCTGACCGTGGTGGCTAACCGCCGCCTTTTGCCGAAGGAACTGCGTCCGCGCTGGTTTATGGAACTCGGCGCGCTTTATTGTGCCGCCTTCTATCTGGGCATCTTCGGCATCGTCGCTTACAAGGAATTCTTCGCCGCTGACTGAGATGCGGTGTTCAACGTAGCGCAGATTTGTAATCTGCCGTATCGCGGAATTGCATTCCGCAGGGTCTCGACAAGTTCCAGAATTCCGGAACTTGCCGGACCGCCGCCGATTGCAAATCGGGGATACGGCAGAGTGCAACTCTGCGCTACGGCGGAAGGCACGCTAAACACATACGACGCCGACTGATGCAGCCGAGACGGCCACCCTCCCGTTCTCCACAGTATCAAGCGAAGGAAGGCGCAAAAAAAGCCGTTCCGCATCGCACGGAACACACACCCTAACTTTCCGAACAAATTCAAGCCTTTCGTCTGCGCAACTTGTTGACTGTCAAGTTAAATTCAAATTTCGGTCAATCATCTTAATCAGCGAGAACGCCTTACACATGCCTCACAAGTGTTAGGAATTGTTAGGAAAATGCCGCACTACAAATCCTTTCAACTCCATGCTGTGCGCTTCTCCAAAACGTTTCCAACCGATAACCGTTTTCACGTCACGATTCTTACATCAACGGTTTGATGTTGGACAGATTGAAATACCCCAAGGTTAAGCGGTCCGAGAAAATAGTCCTTCACCGCCGCGATCCGCCGTTTCATCCAGCGGTGCGAAAACCGTGTCCAACGAAGTTGCTCCTCCGATTTCATGAAATCCTCGGCCAGGAATGCAGCCAGTTCTTCTGGATCATAGAAAAGCGCCCAATTCTGCTGGCCGGGGACGTGAACAATTCTCACGCTCTCCAAGCAGCAAAAGGTCATCACGCGAAGGTCTTCCTGGCTCAGGTCACAAAATACCGTCCAGTATGGCCAAGCGCGGTGAAACGCTCCCAAGAACTGACGGAGCGCCGCATTGTCCAAGGGCGGCACTGACTCATCCAACCCGTCAAAAAGAAAGATCACCCGCCCCAATAATCCGGGGAGATAATGCCAGGCTTCCGGACGCGACAAATTGTATTGATCCACGAAGGGAGCGAAGTTCTTTTCCTCGATCATCCGCCGAGTGAACGTGATTACATGCCCCGGAATGTGCTTTCTCATAGTCGCTCAGCGAATCACGAAGCGATTGGGGCGAAGGACAGTCTGCTTGATCTTCTTCCAGTCGGAGGATCGTTTTCCGGGCCAGTACTTTCCCTCCAATCGCTTGCCCATCGTTCCTTCCAACCCCAACTGCTTTACCCGGGCAAACAGATGGCATCCTTTGCCCACCACGCCCTCGGTCATCCTGACCACCGGGCAGTCCAGCTCGCCGAGGATTTCACGCAATAGCTGACGCCGTTTCGTCAGTGGATCAGCCATCACCGCTTGGCCACGCAGATAGAGAAGATCGAAGACCATGAAAACCACGCCCGACCGCTGACTCAACAGTTCGATCCGATTTCGGTCTTGAAGCTGGACACGCCCTTGAATTTTTGACAGGGACGGCCTGCCGTTTTCCAGGGCGATCAATTCGCCGTCCAGGACCGTCCCTTAAACCTTCTGCGCCGAATCACGGGTTGTGTCGAAGAACTGCAGTTTTTAACTTCTTGCTGATTATGCATACTGTGTCCGTGATTAAATTTAGTGGGACATGCAACAAACTTACGTGAAATCCACTCTGCCGTCGTCGCGCCCTCTTTTGCGGCGACTGACGCGAATCTGCCAGCTTCTTTCAGAGAAAAAGCCGGTGAATTGCGCTCGATTGGCGGATGACTTGGAATGCTCTGATCGGACAATCATGCGCGACTTTGATTTTTTGCGCGACCAGTTGAATCTGCCAATTGAATACGATCCACGTCGCCGCAGTTATTCGCTGACTGCGCCACTCCCAAATCTTCCGTTTTTGCAGATTACGGAGGCAGAGCTTTTCGCCATCTTGGTGGCAGAAAGAATTATTGCCCAATATCGTGGCAACCCGCTAGAGCACGATCTCCGATCAGCATTTCGAAAGCTCGCAGTGGGCTTGGGCGATCACTTGACGATATCGCTCGGTGATCTGAATGCTGCGATGTCCTTTCGTCCGGTTGGAGTTCCCCGCGCAGATGCGAGGCTTTTTAAGTTTTTGACTGAGGCGGTTGTGAATCGCCGTGAAATCGAATTTGATTACTCCGGCCTTAACAAACCGAAAAGTCATCGCCGGGTTCACCCCTATCATCTGGCTTGCGTTGAACAGCAGTGGTATCTCCTCGCACACGACACGGGCCTTGATGCAATGCGCACATTCGTGCCCGCCAGAATGAAGCAGGTCAAAGCCACAGGCGAAAAATTTGTTCAGCCGAAACAAATTCCAATCAAGCGACTGTTGCGCGACAGCTTCGCCATCTTTTTCGACCGCACAACATCTTACAAAATTCGCATTCGCTTTGACGCGTTCGCAGCCCCGCTTGTGCGTGAGCGAAAATGGCATCACTCCCAGCGCATCAGGGAACTTGCTGGTGGCGAGATCGAATTGACGCTCCGTTTGAACACCCTACAAGATGTCGAGCGTTGGATTCTGGCTTGGGGCAACCATGCCACCGCGCTTGAACCTGTCGAGTTACGGGATCGTCTTCGTGCAATCATCCGTGCAATGGCCTCGCAATATTCTGCCTAACGGGGCTTAGAAAAATAATTTTTTTGTGAAGGTCTGACAGTGTTTGTCAGAGGTGGCGTGGCATGATCGCACCATGAAAAATCAAAGGCGTAATTCTTTCTTCCGACTTTCACGTGGACGGTTAATTGGTGACGACGACGAGGTCGATTATCTCGAAGAGTCTCCAAACGCGTTCACATGGAGCTTTGAATCTGCCTATTCGATGCTGGTGGCGGGCTACACGATCGAGAAATATTTGCGTCGGCAGTGTAAAGACTGGCTTGAACACGCCAAGCTCAAGAAGGAATTCTTTTTCAATCCGAGCTGCTCGGCCTCTATTCTGGCGTTTGGCGAGGCTTACGGTTGTTTGCGTGGCAAAATCATCTGCTATCAAGCGGATTTCCAATCCCAAAGCCTCTCCATTTCAGCCACCAGACCGGTTGCTGGTTTGGTCACCGAGTTGAATGAAGTGATCAAAACGAAAAATCCGATTCGTTGCCAACACCTCCAACTCATTCCGGCGTCGGGCGGATTCAAAGGGATTCTAAAATCGCGTCCCTCGGTTTCTTTGGCGGAGGTTATCCTCGACTCACAGATGCTCGACGACATCCACGACAACACGCTTTTCCACCTTCAGCACTTGCCCGGTAACAATGGCGTCATTTTTCACGGCCCGCCTGGAACTGGGAAATCCCTCGTTTGTCAGGCGCTCATCCGCGAGGCAATTGACTTGGGCTTTTCCACCTGCCACATCATCGGCGACGTGGATTTTACCAGACTGGCGGAGTTTCTTTCCCGCTTCCTCAATCCTTGTCTGCTTATCTTTGAAGACATAGATGCGTTTGCGCGGGATCGTCTCACTGACCGCGAGAGCGGACTGGCGGATTTTTTGCAGTTCCTTTCCGGGCTTACTCAGCGCGAGGAGCGGTGGGTGGTAATAGCCACAACCAACTATCCCGAATTGCTCGACAAAGCTATTATTGAACGCCCGTTGCGGTTCAATCGAAAATTCGCGTTCAATCTGCCGACCCGCGACGAAATCGAACGACTGGTTGATCTCTACTTCGGCTCGGCCACAATTCCCGCCGACAAGAAACGGTTGTGTCATGAAAAAGGCTTTACGGGGGCGCATATCAGTGAGATCAAACGGACAGCTATGACCCTCTCGTTAAAACGCAACCTGCCAGCGCCAGAAGTTTTTCCTGACGCTGTGAGCGTGGTGGAAAAGAATTTTTTACCAAACCTTCAACCGGTGGGTTTCAGAGCCTGATTTCTGCAAAACCATAAATCTTATGAGTCACGTCATCTACGCCTGTGACATTGGTTCAACAATGAAGGGGAATTTCGGCTGGGCACGCTGGGATGGATCTCCTTCAATTAAGACTTCCGACGATATCAAAGACCTCGCGACCGATTTGATCGAAGACTTAAAGCACAGCAAAAGCATAGCTTTAGGAATCGAAGCACCACTTTTCATTCCTGTTCCTGAATGCGACACAAAACTTAGTAAGTCGCGTGAGGGCGAAGGCGACCGTGCATTTTCAGCACCGGCGGGTTTGGCAGTCGCCACATTGGCTGTGCATCAAATGGCTTGGGTTTTCAGCGAGATAAAGCGGAACTTCAACAGTCCATTGTATTTTACGTCGAGGATGGAGGATTGGCCTCCACGAAGCCAAAGGCAAACACTCTACTGTTGGGAAGCATTTGTTTCAGGGAAGGCGCATTCAAAGAACCACGAAGAAGATGCTCGGACAGCTCTTATTGAATTCCTAGACTTGGAGAAAGAACTCAAACCAGAACAGAGTGCGGTAACAATTGAAACCCCTTCAAAATCATTGTCCTTGATTGGCGCTGCTGCGCTCTGGAGTGGTTTGTCTGAGGATCTTTCTATACTTCACCATTCAGCTTTTGTGGTTAAACCAAGAAAAGTTCCCCTTCTAAGCCGTGACTATTCAGTAGCCGAAGCGGTCACTATTTGGGAATCGTTGATGGACAATGACATTACCATCAATTCCCACACGGGAAGCGGCTCACCAAACAGTGACCGACTTCATTAGACTCCAAACT
>VHCZ01000193.1 GCA_016871535.1 Verrucomicrobiota bacterium | reverse complement strand
CTGGCCGGCTGCGGCGTTGCTCGTCGGTCACAGCCCCAAAACGGGGATGCTCCCTCCTCGCGCCTTGCATCCGGCCAGGCGGCGCTCCCGCCAAAACCGGAAGTTATTTTTGCACAGACCCTAAGCACCGATCATCGCACCAGGCATGCTCGCTAAACGCGTCATTCCTTGCCTGGACGTCCATGCCGGGCAGGTCACCCGCGGCGTCCAGTTCGGCAAAGCCGAAGCCGGGGAACTCCGGAACGTCGGCGATCCGGTCGAACTGGCCGTTCGTTACAACGACCAGGGCGCGGACGAAATGGTCTTCTTCGACATCACCGCCAGCGCACATGGGCGGGCGACGATGGTCGATGTTATCGAGCGAGTGGCGCAGCGGTGTTTCATGCCGTTGACCGTCGGCGGCGGCATCCGAACCGTCGCCGACATGCAAACGATGCTCAAGGCGGGGGCGGATAAGGTCAGCATCAACTCCGCGGCGCTGGCGAGTCCGGACCTCATCCACGAGGGCGCCGAAAAATTCGGCAGCCAGTGCATCGTCGTCTCCATCGACGCCAAGCGCGTTGCGCCGGGGCGTTGGGAAGTCTTCTCCCATGGCGGGCGCAAGCCCACGGGACTGGACGCCGTGGACTGGGCCAAACGCGCGGTCGGTCTTGGCGCAGGCGAAATCGTGCTCAACAGCATTGACGCCGACGGCACGAAGGCAGGATTCGATCTGGAAATTACCCGGCGCGTCAGCGAATCGATCGGCGTCCCGGTCGTGGCGAGCGGGGGCGCCGGCACGCGCGAACACATGGCTGAAGTGTTGCTGGAAGGCAAAGCGGACGCCGTGCTGGCGGCGAGCATTTTCCATTTCGGGGAACTGACGGTCGAAGACGTGAAGCGATTCCTGGCGCAGAAGCGTATTCCGGTGCGATTATGAGCGCTGTGGGCTCCTGCCTCCCCGCCCGCGAACCATCCGGTAGGGCGAGCTGTCCCAGCGAGCCGGTCGGACGTGTTCCGCGCACGTCGATCGGCTCGCCGGGACGGACTCGCCCTACCGCGTTCATGGGGCGACCACATGGCAGCCGAATGGTCGAAGCCCGCGTTTGCATTCTTTCATCCGATGCGCTTACCTTCCCGTCCACGGTTTGGATGCATTATGAGCTTTTACGACGAACTGAAGTTCAACTCGGACGGGCTGATCCCGGCGATTATCCAGGATCAATCGACGAGCCGGGTGTTGATGATGGCCTGGATGAACCGCGCAGCCATCGAGAAAACCGTCGCCACGGGCAAAACCCATTTCTGGAGCCGGTCCCGGCAAAAATTCTGGATGAAAGGCGAAACGAGCGGCCACACGCAGACGGTCAAACAAATCTCTTTCGACTGCGACGGAGATACGCTGCTGATCCAGGTCGACCAAACCGGAGCGGCCTGCCATGAAGGGTATCGCTCCTGTTTCTTTCGCGCGGTGGACGGAGACGGGGCTGAATCCAAAGTAACCGAGGCCCGATTGGCCAGCCCCGATCAAATCTACGGGAAGAAGTGATGCAGGAACTGATCCCTTTCGGCAGCCCGGTCTATGGGCTGGTCCTTTCTTTTCTCTTGTTTGCGCGCGGCATGGATTTCTTGAGCACATGGATCGCGTCGCCCACGCTCAAGCTCGAAGCCAATCCCATCGCGCGCAAACTGGGCTGGAGAGCGAGCATCGGCTTGAACGTCGTACTCTGCTTTGGCTTCGCGGCCTGGCCGTTGCCAGCCGTGATCATCATCACCAGCAGCCTGCTCGTGGCCGCGCGCAATTTTCAGTCGGCCTGGCTCATGCGTTTGCTGGGCGAAGACGAATACCGCTGCTGGATTCGGCAACGGCTCAGCGAGGTGGGCCTGGGTCTGTATCTTTTTTGCCTGATCGCGCAGACGATTCTGATCGGGAGCGTCGGCGGAACGCTGATGTATTTCAGCGATTGGCATTTGATCCCCTTCGGCGTCGGCACGGGGATTATCACGTACGCCGTGGCGGTTCTGGTCTTTACCCTGCTTTCATTGAGCCGCCTGAGGAGAATCACAGATTGATGACCGCATCGGACTTGATCCGCCTCTTGCCAATGGCGACACTCCCTTCCCCCTCACCCTGGCCCTCTCCCTTGGGGAGAGGGAACTGCGGCGGCCGCGGTTCGATCCGACCGGCGATGTTCAAAACGGCGCAGCGCTGGGATCAATTCTCCCTCTCCCGGCGGGAGAGGGCCGGGGTGAGGGGGAAGGCGGCGTCGAGTTTGCCGTGCCATACCAAGTGGGCCTGCGACGCGCGGGATGCTCGCAGCCATTTCTGAAATCAATCCATGTACTCTCCGACCCAAGAGGAATTCGTGAAGTTGGCGAAGCAAGGGAATCTCATCCCGGTCACCCGCCGGTTGCTGGCCGACTTCGAAACCCCGCTCTCGGCCTACCGCAAGATTCGCGGGCAAGGCGAATCGTTTCTGTTCGAGTCCGTGGAAGGCGGCGAGCACCTGGGCCGGTATTCCTTCGTCGGCTGCAACCCCGCCGCTGTCATCCGGCAGACGGGCGCGCGGATCGAGTATTTTGAGAACGGCAAGCTGGCCGAGAAATTTGTCATTCCGCGAGAGCCGAACCCGGATTGCTCCCAGTGCGTGAAAGACGGGCTGGAAGTCGTGGACCGGGTGCTGAAGAAGTATCACCCGGTGACCTTGCCTTCGCTTCCGCGCTTCACCGGCGGCGCCGTGGGCTTCATCGGCTACGAATTCATCCATGATGTCGAGCCGGTCGTGCCGCGTCCGCCTCACGATGAATTGCAAACGCCGACCCTCTACTTCCTCGTGGCGGACGAACTGCTGATCTTCGACCGCGTCGCCCAGACGCTGACGGTTCTGGTGAACGCGATTCTGGATGACTCGACCCAGCCGGCGGAAGCCTACGAGAACGCCGTGGCTGAGATCGAACGCATCGTTTCGCTTTTGGAACAGCCGACCGAACACGTCCCGGTTTCGCTGCCGCAGGAGGTGCCCTCCGTTCCCTTCCAGTCGAACGTGGCCAAAGACAAGTTCCTCGCGCACGTGCTCAAGGCGAAAGAATACATCACCGCCGGCGATATCATCCAGGTGGTCGGTTCTCAACGCTTCTCCACACCGGTCCACGCCACGCCGCTGGACATTTATCGCGCCGCGCGCTCGATCAATCCGTCCCCGTACATGTTCCTGCTGGAATTGGACGGATTCAGCCTCGTGGGCGCTTCGCCGGAGATTCATGTGCGGTGCGAGGATCGGAAAGTCGAGATTCGGCCCATTGCCGGCACGCGTCCGCGCGGGCGAACTCCGGAGCAAGATTCAGCCAACGAACAGGAATTGCTGGGCGACCCGAAAGAACGCGCCGAACACGTCATGCTCGTGGACCTGGCGCGGAACGACATCGGGCGCGTGTGCGATTACGGCTCGGTGCAGGTCAAGGATCTGATGATCATCGAACGCTACAGCCACGTGATGCACATCGTGTCTCAAGTGGAAGGGCATCTGTCCGCGGACAAAACGCCGTTCGATCTGATGCGCGCGACATTTCCCGCCGGAACGTTGAGCGGCGCCCCCAAAATCCGGGCGATGCAAATCATCTCGGAGCTGGAGCAGACCACGCGCGGGCCGTATGGCGGATGCGTGGGCTATTTCTCGTTCAACGGCAATCTCGATTGCTGCATCACCATCCGGACCGCGTTGATCAAGGACGGCAGGGCTTACGTGCAAGCTGGCGGCGGCTGGGTGAATGATTCCACGCCCGAAGGGGAGTTTCAGGAAACCGTGAACAAATCCAAGGCCATGCTGAAGGCGGTCGCCCTGGCGGAGAGCTTCACGGGCCCGCGCAATTCGTGACCGCCAGGAGTCATTGCTAGGAAAACTGGAAAGCTTTGGAATACTCCGCGATCTTGATTTGGTGGGTGCGTGACGAACGTGATCAAGATTTGATGGCGACAGCTACAGGCCAACCTCGGCGCCGATGAACGTGTTCTGCGACACCAGCGTCCTGGTTGCCGCATCCCTGGAGGCTCACAAACACCATGCTTTGGCCAAGGCTGTCCTTGAACGCATTTCTCGTGGTGATGATATAGTTTATGCCTCGGCCCATGCGCTGGCCGAGACTTTTTCCGTTCTTTCGCGGATGCCTACGATGCCGAAGCTAACGCCGCAAGATGTGTTGGCTATCCTCGAACAAAATATCTGCCCTCATTTCATGGCCACTCCTTGAGCGATCCGATGCCGTCGGTAGCGTCAAACGGCTTCGCTCTTGTCGCTGGGTTCACGGGCATACGCACCACAATGTGGACTACAGAATCGGCTCAACCCGTGTTTTGACGAACCCACGAGGGTATCCAGATGAACCGTGCAACCGCTTCAATCCTTCACTGATCGTCGAAGTGTAAGTGTCAGATCTCGCTGAGACTCTTTTCCGCGACGCGAAATCCCGGTGCCGCTCAGCACCCGCGGGAAACCTGCCGCTTTGCCACGACGCCGGCAGGGCGCCGGCCACCTTTTCACCTTTCCCGGAGATCACTTCCGGCAATTGCTTCAAAACAGCGCATTCCGGTTGAGCAATGTGGCTTCCCAAGCGGTCCAATTCGTGGCTTACTCCGCCGGAAAGTGTGGCCGATCATCCATCGTGAATTGCTCATTGAATCGCGACGCGCCGCGCTCTACACGCTGCGGCTGCTGGCCGGCTCGGCGCTGACCGCGTGGCTCGCTCTGAATTGGCTCGTCGCTTCCGGAAGCGCAGCCGCGGTCGGCACGGTTGTTTTCCAGGAACTGAGCAACGCGATCTACATCGCGATCTGGCTGGGCGCGCCCTTTTTGACCGCCGACTGCCTGAGCCGGGAAAAGCGGGACGGCACTCTCGGCCTGCTTTTCCTGACTCAGTTGACGGCGCTGGAAGTCGTGGTTGGCAAGAGCCTGGTTCATGGCGTGCGCGCCCTGAGTTTCTTGTTCGCGACCGCTCCAATCATCGCCGTGCCCTACTTGATGGGCGGCGTCTCAATCCATTCGATTCTCTCCGTGCTGGCAAGCTGCCTGGGCGCTCTCGCTCTGGCGCTGGGAGCCGGACTTCTGGCTTCGGCCAGCGCGCGCCAAAGGCGATGGATGTTCGTCCAGGCGGTCGTCTGGACCTTGTTATTTGGATCCGTCCATGCTCATCTGGCTCGACCGACGCTGGCGATGGCGATGCCTGCACCCGTCGCTGCTCCGCCCGCCGTGTTCTTTAACCCTCCGCCGCCGCCCCAATACTTACTCCGGTCTGCGCCCCCGAACCGCGCCGTGGTCTTCAACCCTTCGGGAGGCGCGCCGCCGGCTATTGGTTTTGCCGCCTCGCGTTTCAGCGCGTTCACGGTTGCTTCCGGATGCGGGCTTGCGCTCGTGTTGATCATGTTGGCTGCGGCCCGCCGCATTCGTTCGGAGTGGCAGGACAAACCGCTCTCGCGAAGACAACTCTGGTGGCTGCGCACCTTTTGTTTGCCGCTGTTCTGGCGTTCCCTGTTCCAATCGGCCATGCGCCGCGAGCTGAATCGGAATCCGATCACTTGGTTGCAGTATTATTCCACCTGGGACCGCGCCGTGAAGCTGGTTTGGTGCGGCCTGGCGTTGATGATCGATACGCACCTGATCACGACTCTTCATCGGGGGCAGCGCGAAGTGATGGGCCTGGAGGCATTGTTTGCCGTGGCATTGGCCTATACGGCCGCCTCGAGCTTCCGAAGGGAACGGCAGAGTGGCGCGCTCGAATTGATCCTGGTCAGCCCGATTGCGCGCGAAGAAATCATCGTCGGACGTTTGCGCGCGGTCCGGGGGCAATTCTTTCCTGCGGCCGTGGCGTTGATCATTCCCTGGCCATTGCTGGCGACGATGTTTGGAGACAGCGGGTTCGATACGCTGGCAATCGTTCAATGCGGTTTCATCCTGGCGACCTACTGGAGTCTGCCCGTCCTGGGGCTGTATTTCGCGCTGGGAAGCCGGAATTTTTTTCGAGCGCTGATGAGCACGGTTTTCTTCGGCTTGCTCGTGCCCTTCGCGCTGACGCAGGTCGGGGGCCTTCTCATTCCCGGGCGGGCGGGTTTTGAAGACACCTGCATTCTGGCGATGATTTATCAGGCGGCCACGGTCGCGCTGCTGTCGCCGTTATTGCTGCCTTTGATGAAAAATGTAGGGCAGGCTTCCAGCCTGCCAGTTCTGGCGGCATCGTGCCGCCAGAACGACCGGGCACGGATGCCTCGTCCACCGGCAGACAAGATGTCTGCCCCACATTCTCAGGCAGGCTCAAAGCGCAGTGCTGCCCTGCCGACCCGCGTATGACCTTCCTGCCTGTTGTCGCCCGCGAATTGCGAGTCGCCTCGCGGCGGCGGGGCACCTATTGGACGCGATTTGGAGCGGCGGTGCTCGGCATTGGCCTCTACGTCTGGATCTGGATGGTGGTGGGAGAGCGAAATTACGGGGCGGTGCTGGCTTCGAATCTGTTCGGTTCGCTGTCGGTGCTCGCCTTCGCGTACACCTTGCTCGCCGGCGTCACCTTGACCTCGGATTGTTTGAGCGAAGAGAAGCGCGAAGGCACGCTCGGCCTGCTGTTCCTGACCGACCTCAAGGGTTACGACGTAGTCCTCGGCAAACTGGTCGCCACGTCCGTCAATTCGTTTTACCGGCTACTCGCGATCTTTCCGGTTCTGGCGATCCCGCTGTTGCTCGGCGGACTGACTTACGCGGAGTTCTGGCGGCGGGTGTTGGTTCTGACCAACACCCTCTTCTTCTCGCTGAGCGCGGGATGCCTGGTATCGGCGCTGAGCCGGCACGATCGCCGGAGCATGGCGGGAACGTTTCTCTTGATCCTCATCATCACGGGCGGGCTGCCGCTGCTCGGCTACGTCACGGGGTTTCGGAAAGGCGGGTTTCAATACGATCCTTCGTTTCTCCTGATGAGTTCGAGTTATTCCTTCGCGTTGGCCTCGGACGCGAATTTCAAAGTGAACCCGCAACACTTCTGGACGTCGTTCCTCATCACGCACTCGTTTGCCTGGGCATTTCTGGTGCTGGCGAGCGCCATCGCGCCCTCTGCCTGGCAAGACAAGGCGATCGGCGAGAAGCAGGCCCTGCGGCGTGAGCGATGGCAGCGCTGGAGATTTGGATCGGCGGCCGTGCGCGACGCGTTCCGCACGCGCCTGCTGGAGATCAATCCCATCTGCTGGCTCGCGGGCAGGAACCGACTCAAGCCGGCCTACGTGCTCGGCGCGCTGGCGCTGGCGGGCTGCGTCTGGCTTTGGCTGTTCTTCAAATATCGCAGTGACATGCTGGATCCGGCGGCGTATGTGCCGACCGCGATCCTGTTGAGCCTGGCCATCAAGTTCTGGGTTGCTTCGGAAGCCTCGCGTCCGCTCAACGAAGATCGCCGCAGCGGCGCGCTGGAATTGCTGTTGTCGGCGCCGCTGTCGGTTGATGACATTCTGCGCGGCCAATTCCTTGCCCTCAAAAGGCAATTCGGCTGGGCGGTCGCCGTGATTCTGCTGGCGTTTTTGGCGATGTTTCTGGGCGGCCTCAACGATCGGGCGCTCGATTCGTCGAATTTCTGGACGTTGCTCTGCCTGACCTACGTGCTGATGTTCTTCGCCGATCTTTACACCCTGGCGTGGCTGGGGATGTGGCTGGGACTGAATTCCCGGAAAGCAAACTGGGCTTCGAGCGGCGCGCTCGTGCGGGTGCTGGTCGTGCCGTCGCTGGTCTTTCTCGGTTTGATGACGACCAGCCTCTTCTTGAACTTCGAACGGCAGTTCGATTCGGAGAACTTCATTCTCGCGGTATGGTTTGTCATCAGCATGGCCAACGACCTGTATTTCTTTCTGTGGGCGCGGACCAATTTGCGCCGCGAATTCCGAACCGTCGCGACGCAACGCTTCGACGCTCAGGTGCGCGCGCGAGTCAGAGTGGTCCCGGCGGTGAAGGCCAAGCCGAGCGGCGAGCCATTGAAGGCGTAGCGTGAGTTTCCTGCCCATTGTCGAACGCGAGTTGCGGGTAGCCTCGCGCCGGCCGGCGACGTTTCGTTTGCGCATTCTCGTCGCGGTTCTCACGGGCCTGATCGGCGCCGGACTGCTCTTGATCGGAAATACGGATGCAGCCGTTCGGAGCGGCCAGGGAATCTTCGCGCGCCTGGCGTTCCTTGCCTTCGTGTTCTGCCTGCTCGACGGAGCGCGGCACGCTGCGGATTCCATCAGCGAAGAAAAGCGCGAAGGCACGCTCGGCTTGCTGTTCCTCACAGATCTGCGCGGCTACGATGTCGTGCTGGGAAAAGCGGCGGCGGCTTCGGCGAAATCGTTCCAAGGCTTGTTCGCCTTTCTGCCTATTCTGTCCATCGCGCTGGTTTTGGGCGGCGTGACCGGCGGTGAATTCTGGAGAACCGCACTCGTGCTCGTCAACACGCTCTTTTGGTCAACCAGTTTCGGAATGTGGATCTCGGCCTTGAGCCGCGAATCGCATCGCGCATGGAGCGCGACGCTGGGAAGCGTCGTGCTGATGACAGCGCTTCCGATGATGATCCACGTTTGGACGCGGTCCGGATTGCAGACTTTTTCGGATTTCATCGCCTGCTTTAGCCCGGCATTCAGCGCGTCCCTGATTCCGAATGCCAATTATGGATCGAATGCCGCTGGATTCTGGCTGTCCGTCGCGGCGACTCATGCGATGGGCTGGGTGGCTCTGGTTCTCGCGAGTCTCATCACTCCCCGCTCGTGGCAAGACAAGCCGCTGGCCGGAATCAGCGCCACTCGCCACGAGCGCCGAATCCGGTGGCGCTTCGGCGACGCAGAGCGGCGCGTGCAATTGCGGCAGCATCTCCTGGGAATTCATCCGATGTTTTGGCTGGCCGCGCGGGAAGACCGCGAGCGCTGGATGATCTGGGCGCTTCTGGCCGCCGCCGGCGCAGGCGTGTATCTCGCCGCTATATTTCTAAGCACGAACGTCAAAGCCGCCGTGGCCGTCGTGTCCGCCACGACGATGCTGGTCGCGTTGGTGTTGAAGATCTGGGTCGCTTCCCAGGCTTCCTACCATCTGGCGGAAGCCCGGCGGAACGGCACGATGGAAGTCATCCTGGCAGCTCCGTTGACGACGGAAGAAATCCTGCACGCCCACTGGCACGCGCTGGAGCGGTTCTTTCTGTGGCCTGCCCTGGCGGTGATTTTTGTGCAGCTCGTGGCCGTCGCCGTGCAGGTGCTCTTCGACGGCTCTGCCCAGGGCGCATGGCTGGAATGGCTGCCTTCAGCCGGTGGCGCGATCTACCAGGCGGTCAAAGTGGCGCTCGATTTGATCGCGGTGGCGTGGCTGGGACTTCTGATGGGCATGACGCAGAGGAGTCCGTTTCACGCGTTCACGCGGACATTGTTCTTCGGCGTGCTGGTGCCGTTCCTGTTGTTCTGCATTCCGAATGTTCTGATCGATCTGGTGATCATCCAGATCGCGCGCCCCAGACTCCGGCGTGATCTGCGAAGACTGGTGTCCGAGCGTCATGAGGAACAACGGACGGACCAACGCCATGTCCGTCCACAGCCTCCAACCATCGCAGCACCTCCGGTAATTGAGGCGCCTCGCTGATTCCAGCAGCCAATTCTCTCGGGTGTCCGGAGTTCCACATTTGGTCTCTTTCTATTCAGCGTTCCTCTGCGACGAAGCTTGCGACGATGGGACGATGGTCCGAAGCGGCGCCCCAATTCGGCAGCGCCAGAACGTAAGTTCCATTCGTGTTCCATTCTCGCGCCATGCCCCGGCTGAGCAAGATGTAGTCGATGCGGCTGTAGGTGTCTTCCTTGCCGTAGAAATGCGTCCAGGTGATGTTGCGCGGAGCGTAGCCGGGAACGGTCGCGGGCTGGTTGTCTCCGTTGCGTTCGGCGGGACGCGTGTCGATCAACGCGTTGCGGCCGCGGCCCAGGATGATCCGCGTGGACCGAGAATCCTTCACGTCGTTGAGATCGCCGAGCACGACCAGATTCGCGTCTGGATTGGCGCGGAGCCGCGCGTCGATGATTTCACGCAAAATCAACGCCTCTTGCTCGCGCATCTCGGCTTCATCCGCTTCGGCGATCGGACGTCTGGATTTGAGGTGCGCCGTGATCAGTGTGAAGGCGTACTTCGGCACGGCTTGAATGTCCACCTCGGCGAACCCGCGCGAAACCCGGAAACGCCGCCCGTGGAGCAGAAAACTTTCCCGGCTGTGCGGCCGGCGGGCGACAATGGGAAACCGGCTCAGAACCGCGACGTAAATGTTCGTGTCGAAGCCGGCGACGTGTTCCCAGTGCGGGAAGTCGAGTCCCTCCCGCTTCAAAGCCTCGCGCAGTTCCAGCAGCGCGTTGGTAGAACCGATTTCCTGCAACGCCAGCACGTCCGGTCGCAGTGCGCGAATGCTTTCCCGGATCTTCGCTTTGGCCGCGGCGGGTTTCACGGGTCGCGAGCCGGCGGCGTCCACGTAATTCTCCAGGTTGTAAGTCGCCACGTTGATGATTTCAGCGGTGCGCAGGGCGGGCGGGGAGGCCAGCAGCAGGGCCAGGGCGAGCATCGACGGGGCGCGTCTGGAGGCAATCATGGGGAGAGAATACATGATTTACCTGAGGGGAAAAATTCTGAATTTTTTAGTGGCGCTTTTGTCTTCCTTTGCTAGATTCACGCGCTCTCAAATGGGCGTTGAACTCCTTTGCGTGAGGAATTGGCGCCTGCCGAGAGAAAAGAATTGATCGCACAGTGAACAAGAAAAAAAGCACCGCTAAAAAGCCGAGCGCGCATCCGCCAGCTCGATCCAAATCGGTGGGCGCCGCGACGGCGGCTTCGATTTTGGGTGTCCGCAAGCCGACCAGCGCCTACGCTCCGAATGGACAGGTCCGCATCAAACCGGAGTGGTCCAAGTTTTACAAGAACCTCCTCGACCTCCGGGAGCGCCTTTTGGATCAGATGACGGGCCTCGCCAAAGAATCGGCGGAAGAAATCCCGGGCTACAGCCTCCACATGGCCGATTCCGGCACGGATAATTTCGACCGGGACTTTGCCCTGAGCCTTCTCTCCTCAGACCAGGATGCCATTTATGAAATCGAGGAAGCGCTCCGCCGGATCGAGAAGAACACCTATGGCATTTGCGAATTGACCGGCAAACAAATCCCCAAGGCCCGCCTGGAAGCCATCCCGTGGACCCGTTTCACCGTCGAGGCTCAGGCGCAGTTGGAGCGCGAAGGCGCCCTGCGGCAGAAGCGGCTGGGCAGCCTGGGCAGCGTCGATAATGCGGGCGCCTCGGAGGCGGAAGACGACGAGGAAGCCGAAGAACGCACCACCAAAGAAAAGGAGTAGTGTATGCCGAGAGAGATTGTCACCCTGGAGTGCACCGAAGCGCGCAAAGAAGGAAAGCCTCCGTCGCGTTATCTCACCACGCGAAACAAGAAGCTCCAGACGGAAAAAGTCGAGTTGATGAAATACAACCGCTTCCTCCGGCGCCACACGCTCCATCGCGAAATCAAGTAACGCCCTCGTATGCCACGCAAAACTCACACCGAACGCTCCGGGCGGGACCGCTCCGGCCGCGGCCGAAGCGCCACGGGCGAAGTCCGCACACCTCGGCCCAAGCCGAAGATCGATTTCACCGTCGATGCGCTCGATTACAAGAACGTCACACTCCTCCGCCAATTCGTCACCGATGCCGGGCGAATTCTGCCGCGCAAGTACACGGGCCTGCCGGCCCATTACCAGCGCCGGCTCACGCGTTCCGTGAAACGCGCCCGCCAGATGCTCCTCATGAAGTAGATAGGGGTAGGGATGACACACGAGCGTCACCCCTCCCTCCGAACCGGACGGGCGGATTTCCCGCATCCGGCTCTCCGGTTGATGGGGTCTCGACGAGAGAGAGCGCACCTTTCGTGCGGTCTCCA
>VHCZ01000192.1 GCA_016871535.1 Verrucomicrobiota bacterium | reverse complement strand
TCGGCAATCGAGCCGGGACGCAGGCCGTCGCCGATGCTGAACGCGACGTCGTAGGCGGCCATGATGTCGCAGATGTCGTCCCAGTGGGTGTAGAGGAAATTCTCTTTGTGATGCGCGAGACACCATTTGGCCATGATGCTGCCGCCGCGCGACACGATGCCGGTCATGCGGTTCGCGGTGAGCGGCACGAAGCGCAGCAACACGCCGGCGTGAATGGTGAAGTAATCCACGCCTTGCTCGGCTTGTTCGATGAGCGTGTCGCGGAAGAGTTCCCAGGTGAGGTCTTCGGCCTTGCCGCCGACTTTTTCGAGCGCCTGATAGATCGGCACAGTGCCGATGGGCACGGGCGAGTTGCGCAGAATCCATTCGCGCGTGGCGTGGATGTTCTTGCCGGTGGAGAGGTCCATGACGGTGTCCGCGCCCCATTTGGTGGCCCAGCGCATCTTCTCGACTTCCTCCTCGATGGACGATGCCACGGCGCTGTTGCCGATGTTGGCGTTGATTTTCACGAGGAAGTTGCGCCCGATGATCATCGGCTCGGACTCGGGGTGATTGATGTTGTTCGGGATGATGGCGCGGCCGGCGGCGACTTCGGAGCGGACGAATTCGGGAGTGATTTCAGCCGGGATGCGTTGGGGGAAGCGGCGGAATACGCTGGGCGCGTATTCAGAATAGCCGATAGCCGATGAGCCAGTAGCCAAAGCCGATGAGCCGATAGCCGAAGCCGATGAGCCGATAGCTGAGGACGATGAGCCGATAGCCAATTGTGAACTGCCAGCGTGTTGTTTGTGAAGGTCGTTGCGGAGGTTGTCATTTCGCAGATCGCCAATCGCCGATCGCCAATTGCCCAGCCGATGGTTTTCGCGGATGGCGATGAATTCCATTTCGGGCGTGATGATGCCCTGGCGGGCGTACCAGAGTTGCGTCACGGGATGGCTTGCCGACGCGCGCAAGAGGCGGCGGGGTTTCGGGTTTCGGGTTTCGAGTTTGAAGTTGGTCGGATCCTGCCGCTTGGCGGCGTGACGCTGGTGCGCGTCGGAAAGCCAGCCGTCATCACGGGCGGTGACCTCGCGGCCTTCGTATTCAGAAACGTCGCCGCGGGCCAAAATCCAGGAGCGGCGCAACGGCGGCAGACCTTCTTCAACTGTGCCCTTGAAATCCGGATCGCCCCAGGGACCGCTGGTGTCGTACACGCGGACGGGTTCGTTCTCTTCGATTTGGCCGTTGAAGGATTTCGTCGGCGCCTGCGAGATCTCGCGCAGGGGCACGCGGACGTCGGGATGCAGTTTGCCCGAGACATAAACGCGGCGCGAATTGGGCAAGGGCTCAGTGCTGTGCGGTTCGAAGGACTCTTTGGTGGCGATCATAGTGATTTCAGATTGGAGATTTTCAGATTCAAATCACGGAGCGGTTTGCCGCCGCTCAGGCGATGTTCGAACCCGGAAACGCCTTGGAAGGTGGGCAATCCCTTCGCCAGCATTACCTGGTTCAGGTTCAAAGGGTCTCTCGCGCTCCCGCGCCAGACTCTCAGCCGTTTCGTGCGCCGATCTGCCATCGGGAAACCGGTCAGCTCCCCTGGAACAAGGGTAACAATGGGACGCCGGATCAGGCGTGTCAATATCGGTCCGGGTAACCCGGTTAAGGTGTAGCGCAGATTTTCAATCTGCCGTGTCGCCGACTTGTAGTCGGCTGCGCGACAAACTCACTCGACCGGACCGGATTGGCCGGCGTGCCGCAGATTCCAAATCTGCGGTACGGCAGAGTGCAACTCTGCGCTACGTGGACGCGATCACTGATCTCGTGGATTAAGGACTGAAGGTTTCCCGGCCGGATGCGCTGTTGATCCGATCGGTCGAATTGGATAAGTTTTCCGCGTGAGACAACTGATTCTGCCTTTGTGCCGATGCTTGCTTTGGGCGTTCTGGGTTGGCCTCGCGATCTGCTCGGTCGGCGCCGCAACCCCGGCAGGCAAAGAGGCCCGCGCGAAGCATTGGTCGTTCATCGCGCCGCAGAGACCCGCCATGCCTTCGGTTCAAAAGCGGAGTTGGCCGCGCAACGCGATAGATCGCTTTGTTCTAGCGCGGCTGGAGAAGGAGAAGATCGAACCGGCGCCCGGAGCCGATCGCCCCACCCTCGTGCGCCGCGCTTATCTGGACTTGATCGGCTTGCCGCCTGCGCCGGCGGAGGTCGAGGCCTTTGTCAAAGACCCTTCGCCCGACGCTTACGAAAAGCTCGTCGAGCGCTTGCTCCAATCCGCGCACCATGGCGAACGCTGGGGACGCTGGTGGCTGGACGTGGCGCGTTACGCCGATTCCAACGGCTACAGCATTGACGCGCCCCGCTCGATCTGGCGTTACCGCGATTGGGTGGTCAATGCGCTGAACCGCGATTTTCCGTTCGATCAATTCGTGGTCTGGCAGCTCGCAGGCGATCTGCTGCCCGACGCGGCGCTGGAGCAGCAGATCGCGACCGGTTTTCATCGGAACACCCAGATCAATCAGGAAGGCGGGATTGACAAAGAACAATTCCGCATCGATTCGATATTCGACCGCGTGGCCACGACGGGCGCGGCGTTTCTGGGGCTGACCGTCGGTTGCGCCCAGTGCCACGATCACAAGTACGATCCGATCACGCAGAAGGAGTACTATCGCTTGTTCGCGTTCCTGAACAACGCGGACGAACCCGACATTCCGGTCGCGTCCCCGGCGCAGGTGGAGCAAGCCGAGAGGATCGAAGCCAAGGTCACGGCGTATCTTCGCGGGATTCCTGAAACAGATCCGGCGATTTGGGAGCGGATGCTGGCGTGGGAACAATCCTTGACGCCGGCGCAGCGCCAGGCGCAATCCGAAGAAGTGCGCGCCGCGTTCGACGTTCGATTTGAGAAACGGAACGAAGAGCAAAAGCAAGTGGCGTTGACGGCATTCGTTGAGCAAGCCCCGGCGAACAAAACCCATCAAAGCGCGATCGCGAAGCTACGCCGGCAAAAGCCGAGAATCGACACGACCCTGGTGATGCGCGAACTTTCCCGCCCCCGGGAAACGCACTTCTTCATCAAAGGCGATTTCACGCGTCCGGGCGAAAAGGTCGAGCCCGGTGTGCCCGCCGTGCTTCACCGGTTTCCAGACGGTGAAACGCCAAACCGGCTGGGCTTCGCGCGCTGGCTGGTGTCGCGCGAGAATCCATTGCTGGCACGGGTCACGGTAAATCGCATCTGGCAGCAGTACTTCGGGAAAGGACTTGTCGAAACCGAAAACGATTTCGGCACGCAAGGGAGCGCGCCTTCGCATCTCGAACTCCTTGATTGGCTGGCGACCGAATTCATGGCGGAAGGCTGGAGTCTGAAGGCCCTGCACCGCTTGATTGCGACCTCCGCCACCTACCGGCAATCCTCGCGCCTTCGTCCGGAATTGAATGCCATCGATCCCAATAATCGTCTGCTGGCGCGGCAGAGCCGGTTGCGGCTCGATGGCGAGGTGGTCCGGGATGTCGGCCTGGCCGCGAGCGGGCTGCTCACGCCCAAACTCGGCGGCCCTCCCGTATTTCCGCCGCAGCCGGAAGGAGTCATGAGCCTTGGACAATTGAAGCGCGACTGGAACGTCAGCACGGGCGGGGATCGATATCGCCGCGGCCTTTACACGTTTTTCTTTCGCGCGACCCCGCATCCCGCGCTGGTGGTATTCGACGCGCCGGATTCCTTCAGCACGTGCACGCGGCGCATTCGCAGCAACACGCCTTTGCAAGCGCTCACGTTGCTCAACGATGGCGCCTACTATGAATTTGCCCGCGCGCTGGCCGAGCGGACCTTGCGCGAGTGCGGGAAGAATGATTCCGAGCGATTGGAATACGCATTCCGGCTTTGCGTGGCCCGCGCGCCCACCTCGAAAGAAGCTGAACGCCTGAACCAAGTGTTGGGCGCGGAGCTGAATGAACTTCGGGAGCATCCGGATGAGATCAAATCCCAGAAGGTTCCCGATGGCCTAGACGCCGCGCAGTTCGCCGCCTGGACGACGGTGTCGCGGGTCATGCTCAATTTGGATGAAACGATCACACGCGAATGATTTGAATGCGGACGGAACCTTGCACCTTGATTCTCCCTCTCCTCCTCGGAGGGGGGAGAGGGGGACGTTCGGGGGAGGAGCGGCGTCACCATGTGCTTTCCCCTCTCCTCGATCCTCTCCCCACTCGTTCCTCGCGGGGAGAGGAAGCAGGGCATCGTCCCATCGGATCTGATTTATGAACTCGACCGACATCTTCCAGAACGAAGCGCACCACTTCATTACGCGCCGCCATTTCTTCAGCCGTTGCGCCATGGGCCTCGGCGGCGTCGCGCTGGCGGCGCTGATGAACGAGCGAGCTTCGTTCGGCGCCGGCACGATGAAATCGGCCACTCCCTTTGCGCCCAAGGCCGGACATCATCCGGCGCGGGCGAAGAATGTGATTTATCTGTTCATGGCCGGCGGGCCATCTCAATTGGAACTCTGGGATTACAAACCCAGGCTGGTGGATCTGAACGGCCAGGCCATTCCCGATTCCTATCTGGAAGGCAAACGCTTCGCCTTCATGGACACCTCGTTCAAGAAACGTTCGACGCTGCTGGGAACCCGGCGCAAGTTCTCGCGCCACGGCCAGTCCGGCGCCTGGGTGTCGGAGCTGTTTCCGCATATGGGGACGATTGTCGATGACATCACGCTGGTGAAGACGTGCGCGACCAATTTGTTCAATCACGCGCCGGCGAAGCTGTTCATGAACACCGGCAGCGGGCAATTTGGCCGGCCCAGCCTGGGTTCCTGGGTGACCTATGGCCTGGGGAGCGAATCCCAGGATTTGCCCGGCTTCGTCGTCCTGCAGAGCGGTTCGCGCGGACCGCGCGGAGGCGCGGTGAACTGGGCGAGCGGATTTCTGCCCACGACTTTCCAGGGTGTGCCGCTGCGATCGGGCGGCGAACCGATTCTCAATCTCCGCACGCCGCCCGAAGTCAGTGCCTCGCGCCAGCGCCGCGCCATTGAAGCGGTGCGCGATCTGAATCTGGCCCGGCTGGTTGAAACGGGCGATCCGGAAATCAGCACGCGCATTTCCGCTTACGAAATGGCTTATCGCATGCAAGCCAGCGCGCCGGAGTTGATCGATATCTCCGGCGAAAGTCAGACGACGCTCGCGCTGTACGGGATCGAGGACGAGAAGCCTTCTTTCGCGCGGAATTGTCTCCTGGCTCGCCGGCTGATCGAACGCGGCGTGCGCTTCGTCCAATTGTATCACGCCAACTGGGACAGCCATGGCGGGCCCGGCGAAACACTTGAGTCAGACCTCGAAAAGGTTTGCCGCGAAGTCGATCAAGGCTCGGCGGCGCTGGTCAAGGACCTCAAGGCGCGCGGGCTGCTGGACGACACGCTGGTGATCTGGGGCGGTGAATTCGGGCGGACGCCGATGGGCGAAGTCCGCGAGAAGACCGGGCGCAACCACCACATCGACGCGTTTACGATGTGGTTCGCCGGCGGCGGCGTGAAGGCGGGCACGGTGGTCGGCGAGACCGACGAACTGGGCTTCGGGCCGGCTGATTACCGCGCGCACGTCCACGACATCCACGCCACGATTCTGCACCTGCTCGGGCTGGAGCACACGAAGCTCACCTTCCGCTTTCAAGGCCGCGACTTTCGGCTGACGGATGTCGAGGGCGACGTGCTGACACGGCTGCTGGCGTGATGCGATCGCGTGAATCCCTCATTCGCTGGTGAAGGCACATCTCAATCCCGAATGTTGGCGCGCGTGGAAAGGGGCGAAGTTCGGGAACGAGGTCACTCTGCTCGCTCCGTTGCCTCCTGTTGCATTGTTGAATTTACCCGCGGCTTGCAGCCAAACGCCTTCCTCGGCAGAATCTGTTTCGTGAATCTCCTTCGATGTTCCACTCTCGTGATCGTGGTTGTTTGTACTACGCCGCTGTTCGGCGCCGCCACCGCCGCCGAAAGCTCGCGCTCCAAACCCAACGTTCTCCTGGTTTGCGTCGATGACCTGAAGCCGTTGCTCGGTTGTTACGGCGCCAAACGCATCGTCTCGCCCAACATCGACCGCCTCGCCAGTCGCGGCCTGCTTTTCGAGCGCGCTTACTGCAATCAAGCCGTTTGCGCGCCTTCGCGCAACGCACTCATGACCGGCATGCGTCCGACGACTTTAGGCATCTACGATCTCGGCACGAATTTTCGAGTCGCGGCCTCGAACGCAGTCACGCTCTCGCAGTACTTCATGCGGCACGGCTATCGCGCGGAGGCGCTGGGGAAAATCTTTCACGTCGGCCACGGGAATTTCAATGACGCTGCATCCTGGAGCGTGCCGCACTTCGGAGGTAATTCCATCGCCTACGTCCTGCCCGAAAGCCGCGCGCGGCAAGGCCTCACGCGTGAGGAAGCGCTCTTCGCGAACCAGACCAACGCGGCCAAACTTCCCCGCGGCGCGGCCTACGAATCCGCAGACGTGCCGGACAATGCGTATCCCGACGGCAAGATCGCGGAGGAGGCGATTCGCCGGCTGCAGTCCGCCAAAGCCAACCCGGCGCAGCCGTTCTTCCTCGCCGTCGGCTTCCTGAAGCCGCATCTGCCATTCTGCGCGCCGAAGAAATACTGGGACCTTTACCGCCGCGAGTCGTTCGAAGTGCCGGCGCTGCGCCTGCCGCCGCAGGGCGCGCCGAAATACGCGCCGTCCGGTTGGGGCGAGTTGAGGCAATACACCGATATCCCCCAGACCGGCCCGCTCGACGATGAGAAAGCGCGCACGCTTATTCGCGGCTATCACGCAGCCGTGAGTTACATGGATGCCCAGCTTGGCCGCGTGCTCGGCGAACTGGATCGCCTCGGCCTCACTTCGAACACGATCGTAGTTCTCTGGGGCGATCACGGCTGGCACCTGGGCGATCACGGCCTGTGGTGCAAGCACACGAATTACGAACAAGCCACTCGCATCCCGCTCATCATCTCCGCGCCGGGCTTTACGAAGCCGGGCAGCCGCACCGGCGCGTTGGCCGAGACCGTGGACATTTACCCGACTTTGTGTGAACTGGCCGGGTTGCCAGCCCCGAACAATCCGCAGCCGCTCGAAGGCAAAAGCCTTGTTCCCGTGCTCAAGAAACCGTCGCGCGCCAGCAAGGAAGCCGTCTTTCATGTCTATCCGCGCAGCCGTCCCGGCGACGGCGCGATTCTGGGCCGCGCGGCTCGCACGGACCGGTATCGCCTGGTGGAATGGAAAAAGCCAGGCGCGCCGGCCGGCACGGCCGAGTTCGAGCTTTACGATTACAAGAAGGACCGGCTCGAAACAAAAAACCTCGCCGCCGAAGAACCGAAACTCGTCAAGAAATTGCACGCATTGCTCCTGGCCCAGCCCGAAGCGAAACCGCAAATCACTGCCGCCAGGGCGACAGCCGCGAAGCCAAACCCCAACCGCGCCGCTCTGTTTGCGCGCAAAGACACCAATGCCGATGGCAAACTTACGCGCGAAGAATTCCTCGCAAATCAACCTGACCCTGACCAGGCGCCCCAACGCTTCGAGCGCTTCGATGCGAACAAGGACGGCATCCTGAGCCGCGACGAGTTCATTCACATGGGCTTGATCCCGAAGCCATGAACGAAGGGCTCCTTCCCCATGAACGGACCCGATCAGGCGGACAATTTCGTATGCAACACGAAATTGTCCGAGTCGGCTCATGGGGCCAATGCGCGATTTCCGAATCGTCGAGGCTCTCCATGAACGCGGACGTAGAGCAGGCTTTCCGGCCTGCTGGTCTGGGCGACTTTCCAGTCGCCCGGCAGACGGGACTGGAAAGTCAGACCTTCACTTTGCCTCCGCCGGCTGGATATCTGGCGCCCGGTGAAAATGTTATCGCGATCCAGGCGCACAATGTGTCGCTCGCGAACAGCAGCGATTTCTTCATTGATGTCCGGCTCGTCGGCTTGCGGACTTCGACCGGCCGACGGCCGACCCCAGGCAGCCTGAACTCGGTGTATGCCGACAATATTCCACCGCTGATTCGCCAGGTGGATCATCACCCCAAAGCCGGCGGCGAATCAACCGGTGAGAATGACCGCCAAAATCACGGAGTTCCGGCTTTAGCCGGTTTTCGCGCGTCGGCCGGCTAAAGCCGGGACTACATGCAGCCCAAAATGAGAATCGTTGACTAAATCATGACGGCGTTGTCGGCGTCCTGGACGTGGAGGTATTCCAGAATCCGGCCTACGGACTCCGCCACACTCAGGCGGTCGGTGTGAAGTTCGATCTCCGGAGCTTCCGGAGATTCGTACGGCGCGGAAATGCCGGTGAATTCTTTGATTTCGTTGGCGCGCGCCTTGGCATACAGGCCTTTCGGGTCGCGTTGCTCACAGACCACGAGAGGAGCGTTCACGAAAACTTCGATGAACTTGCCTTCCGTCAGCATATCGCGGACGAGTTTGCGATCGGAGCGATAGGGTGAAATGAACGCGGTGATGCAAATGATTCCGGCGTCCGCAAACAGTTTGGCCACTTCCCCGACGCGGCGAATATTCTCTTTGCGGTCGGACGGAGAGAATCCCAAATCCCGGCAAAGGCCGTGACGAATCTTATCGCCGTCGAGCACATAGGAGTGCTGGCCTCGATTGAACAACTCCCGGTCCAGTTCCGTCGCGATCGTGGATTTGCCGGAGCCGGACAATCCGGTCAGCCAAACGACGCCGCCGGAGTGCCTGTTGCGAAGCGCGCGCTGCCGAGACGTAACCTTGCCTTCGCTCCAGTAGATGTTCTTGCTCTTGTGAAGTGAATCGGCCGTGCGTTTCGGGTAATCGTCTTCGACAATGATCCCGCCGCCGGAGACATCAAAACCGTCCACGATCACGAAACGCCCGGTCGGGACGATTTGCGTGTGCGCATCAAAAGCGACCGGCCGTTTGGTGTGGAGGTGCAATTCGGCCACTTCGTGCCGGCCAACGAAGATTTCGTGGTGCTGGCGGGACAACGTCTGAAGCGTGGACGCGTCGATCACGCGCTCGATGGAGTCGATTTCGCAATCGACCTCCTGCGCTGCCAGCTTCAACTTATACACGGCGCCTTTGCGGAACGGCTTTCGGCCCAGCCAGAACAGGCGTGTTTTGAACCGGGGCAGTTCGTAAGGCGGCGCGCTTTCCAACGCCGCGACCGCGCCGCGTTCGACAAAGATCTGCTCGGCCAGCGTGATCCCCACGGACTCTCCCGCTGTGGCGGAATCGCGGGCGGGTGCGTTCCACCGTTCGATCGTCTTCACCGTGCTCGTCTTGTTGGTCGGGCAGAAAACGAGCCGGTCGCCGACCTTGAGCGTGCCGGACTCGACGCGCCCGGCCAGGATGCGGCGTTCGTCAAAGCGATAGACATCCTGGATCGTAAAGCGCAGCGGCTGATCCTTGGGCAATTCGGAAACCTTAAAATCATCGAGCACGTCGAGGACCGTTGGCCCGGACCACCAGGGCATGTTGGGGCTGCGGGAAGCGATGTTGTCGCCATGCTTGGCGGCAATAGGAATGAAAACCTTCGCCTGCACGCCAATGCTGGACAGCCAGGCCCGGTAATCCGTTTCGATCTGAGCGAAGCGCGCCTGGGCGTAATCCTGCAAATCCATTTTGTTGACGAGCACGGCGATTTGGCGGATGCCGAGCAGATTCAGCAAGTAACCGTGGCGGCGCGAATTCTCCTGAATGCCTTCGTTCGCGTCGATGAGGAGCAGCGCGGCTTCGGCGTTGGCGGCGCCGGTGACCATGTTCTTCAGGAATTCCTTGTGGCCGGGCGCGTCGATGATGACGTATTGCCGTTTCTTCGTCTGGAACCAAATCTGTGCGGTGTCGATGGTGATGTTCTGGTCGCGCTCGGATTGCAGCGCGTCCATCAGGTTCGCCCACTCGAAGGGCACGCCGCGGCGTTCGGCGATTTTCTGAAGTTGCTCCAGCTTGCCTTCAGGCAACCGGCCCGTGTCGTAAAACAACCGGCCGACGAACGTGGACTTGCCGTGGTCCACGTGGCCGACGATAACGATTTTGAGTTGTTCAGTGGTTGGAGTCGGTGAACTCATGTGAAGAACTTGGAATCAGAAGCTGGATTTCGGTTCGCTGACGATATCCTTCGCAGAGCGAAGCGGAGTGCTATGGAGCTTCTCGTACTCCTCCCGAAAACGCTCGAGAAGCGCGAGATCGATAAGGTCCTTCTCTCGTCCGCTTGCTCTTTTGCTGGCAATGATATCCCTGAGGTTAGCAATGCAGAACCCCTCGACATTCAACGAACGGCCCTTGGCGTCCTCAAAACTGGCGATGCCATCCGGGGCGAACACCAAGTCCAGGTCAAACGGGCCTGTCTTGATCTGTACGAAATCATCTCCGCGTACAATGGCGCGTTCCAAATCCTCCTCGATCTCAAACCCAGTCCCCTTCAGAGCGCGGACAATGCGCCTCCCATTCTCCGCGGAACGAGCTGGAAAAACAACCACGTCCTGCGTTATGGCGGGAAACCCAAGAAGAATCGCGCCCCCTTTCCCTATGAAGAGGTAATCGACTCCGGCCTCGCCAAAAGCACGTGCGATGACGCGGGCTTGCTCCGGTTGGAATTGCGGCCTGTTCACCGTTTAGCCGGCTTGAAACCGAGATAATCAGGAAGATGCGAGGCACACCATTCACGGTATTCCGCCATCGACTTGAAGGCTCGCCAGGATGAGTCGTCCAGCACCGGCTTGTACATCCGGCAGAAGCCATATTTGATCCGCAACTCGAGCGGGCGTTGCATCTGGCGCCGGCACTGGTCGCGAAACTCGGCCCAACCTCTGTCCTCCGGTGTGCGCAGCGGATAGACGCCCTCCGGAACTGCAGTGTGGTACGCAACGCGGGCTTCATTCAGCGTGGCGGCCTTGCTTTGATCGGGGTTCGCTTCTCGTTCGCTCATGGTCTTTCAACCGGCATCCTCATTGCCTCGCTCACATATAACCGTCCCGCCTGAGCTTTTCAAAAGCATCCTCGCTTTCCTTGTCCTGCGCGCGTCCGGAACGCTCCGGGGTCTTGGTATTCCGCAGTTCTTCGATGATATCCCGCACGGTCCGGGCGTTCGATTTGATGGGAAACGTGCAGGGCGCGCAGCCGAGGCTGCGGTAGCGCTCGCCTTTCTCGTTGGCGAAATAAAGCGGGATCACCGGAATGTTCTCGCGCTCGATGTATTCCCAGATGTTCAACTCCGTCCAGTGCAGGAGCGGGTGAATGCGGATGTGCGCGCCTTTTTCGAAATCGGTCTTGAATTGGTCCCAAAGCTCCGGCGGCTGGTCTTCGACGTTCCATTCCATGTTTTTGTCGCGCGGGCTGAAATAGCGCTCCTTCGCGCGCGTCGGCTCTTCATCCCGGCGCACTCCGACGATCACGCCGGTGAAATGGTGCCTGTCCAGCACCTGTTTCAACGCGTCCTTCTTCAGCGTGCCGCAGCATTCGACGCGCGTCGCTTTGCCATTCGGGTAGGTGACGCCGCTCCGGAGCACCTCTTCATTCTTGCCGACCACGAGTTCGAGTTTCCACTCGTGGCAAAGCCGATCCCGGTATTCGATCATCGACTGAATCTTGTAGGTCGTATCGACATGCACCAGAGGAAACGGCACGTGGCCAAAGAACGCTTTGCGCGCCAGCCAGAGCAACACCGTCGAATCTTTGCCAATGCTCCACAACATGGCCAGGTGGTCGAACTTGTTGAACGCCTCGCGCAGAATGTAGATGCTTTGATTTTCGAGTTTCGAGAGATAGTCCATGAAAGTTTCCCGGAAGGCCAATTTCGCGTCCAGAATCGGCTAGTCCTAAAACAAGCGTACTGCGCTACGTGTTGAGTGGCTGGTAAAAAATTTTGGGAAATTTGCGCATCAATTCTCGCGCTTCGGTGCTCCGAGCCCGCGCCGTGGCTCCAGTTTGCCCCATACGCGACG
>VHCZ01000191.1 GCA_016871535.1 Verrucomicrobiota bacterium | reverse complement strand
CGGCGCAACCCGAAGGGCGGCAGTTCTTTTTCGCCAGACTTCGTTGCTTGCTCCTTACAGATCCACTTCGGGATATGCTCGTCGCTCGCGCCTCGTCTGGCCGAAAAATCCCTTGCCGCGAACGTGAGCGTATTTATGAAATGGACCACTAAGCTAAGAGCGGGTTTTGAGAATGGGTGGAACGGGCTACCAGCCCGTTCTCGGCGGCAACTTGCCGCCGATTGCAACTCGGCGATACGGCCCGGCGCGGGCGAGACCGGAACCAAAGCTTTTGGACTGCGGCGGGAAGCGAAGCGCCACGCCGCTTTGGCACCCATCGAAAAGCGCTGTCGCCGCTGCGCTCTGCCGCCGCAGTCCAAAAACCGTCGCGGGCCGTGATTATTCCGACCAATCCGGGTAGTCTGTAAGTCCGAGCTACGCAAAAACCGCCGTGCAGAAACCTCAACCGCGATTTGAACCGTCATGAAACCAGTATGAAAACCCCAGTAACCCCACCTTCCCCGTGTGACTGTACCTGCCGAGGACTGCGAAAAATCGCCTCTTCAGCGCCGGAGCATTCTTGGCATCCTATGAGCAGAACAGCGCTCACTTCCCTCTCACCCCGGCCCTCTCCTTCAGGGAGAGGGAGGCTTGCATGCCGGCCTGAGTGCTGTTCGACGCGCTTGTTTTGGGCGAGCGACGGAAAACCGTTCTCCCTCTCCCCTGGGGAGAGGGCCGGGGTGAGGGGGAAGGGGTCTCGAAACCGACGAGTGGCTGCGCTGCTCCGAGGCCACTTTGGTGCAGGGACCTTTCGGGCAATCCTGATCGGATTGGCACTCGTGACCCTGCTCACTACGAACTCTTTCCCCGCTCTGGCGCAAGAACAGCCGCTCACGGCGAGGGACCAACAACGCCTCGAACAGATCGAGAAGCAAATCCAGGAATTGATCCGCGCCGTCAAAGAGTTGCAGGGCGGGGCGCCGGCGGCCAACGCATCAGCCAGAGTTGACGCTCCCGAACCGAAAGCCATCACGCTTGGCACGAACTGGCTCCGGGCCTTGACCTGGCGCTCCATCGGCCCTGCGAACATGGGCGGACGCTCCGTGGACCTGGCAGTCGTCGAGTCCGATCCTTGCACGTATTGGGTGGCCACGGCTTCCGGCGGGTTGCTCAAGACCACCAACAACGGCATCACGTTTGTTCACCAGTTCGACCGCGAAACCACGGTGTCGATTGGCGCCGTTTGCGTCGCGCCTTCGGACCCGAACATCGTCTGGGTCGGCACGGGCGAGAACAATCCGCGCAACTCCGTCTCTTACGGCGACGGCGTCTATAAATCCACCGACGGCGGCAAGACCTGGAAAAACATGGGGCTGAAGAAATCTTTTCAGATCGGACGCGTCCTGATCCATCCGAAAGACCCCAACGTCGTTTATGTCGGGGCGCTGGGACGTCTCTACGGATCAAACGAAGAACGCGGCGTGTTTAAAACCACCAACGGCGGCGAGTCTTGGGAAAAGGTTCTTTACGTCGATGACAAGACGGGCGTCATCGACATGCGCATGCACCCGACCGATCCGGACACATTGATCGCCGCGACCTGGGAGCGCCTGCGCGACGGCTATGACTCGCATCCGGGCGACCCAATGCCGGATGGCTACGACACGTACGATCCGATCAAGAAATGGGGGCCGGGCTCGGGTTTGTACAAAACCACCGACGGCGGCAAAAGCTGGCGCAAACTCACCAGCGGACTCCCGACGTGCAACATGGGGCGCATCGGCCTCGATTGGTATCGCAAGGATCCGAACATTGTTTTCGCGATCATTGACACCGAGAAGATCGGCATGGGCACGCCGCCGCGAACGGGCATCGCCGTTTACGCCGGGATCTTTGGCGAGGACGCCGAAAGCGGCGTTCGCCTGGCGCGAGTCGTGGAAAATGGCCCCGGCGCCAAAGCGGGCCTGCAACCCGACGACCTCATTCAAACCATCGAAGGCAAAGCCATCACTCAGGCCGAGCAATTCAACGAGGAAATCCGCAATCACAAAGTCGGCGACAAACTCAAACTCAAGGTGCTCCGTGGCGACAAAACTCTGGAGATCGTCCTCACGCTGGAGCGCCGCCCCGTGACTCCGGGAGGGGCGGGCGGTGTGTATCTCGGTCTGGCTGGCGAAGACGCAGAGAACGGGACCAAAGTCACCAGTGTTGTGCCGAATGGACCATCCGATCGCGCAGGACTTCGATCTGATGATGTGATCCTGGCCATCGCGGACAAAGCCCTTCAAAGCTACAGCGAATTGCTCGACGACATCCGCGCCCGCAACGCCGGCGACAAAGTGAAGATCAAAATTCTCCGCGACGATCAGCCTCAGGAAATCGAGGTCACTCTGGCCGAGCGTCCGGCGGGCGGTCCGGGCGGCGGACGCGGCCAGCGCGGCGGGCGTGGAGGAGCGCCGGCGAGCGGAGCGTATCTCGGTGTCACGGGAGAAGACGCGGCGAACGGCGTCCGGCTCACTTCGATTGTGGCCGAAGGTCCTGCCGCCAAAGCCGGGCTCAAGTCGGACGACCTCGTGCAATCGGTCAACGAAAAGGCCATCGACAAATACGGGCAACTCGTCGCGGAAATCCGCGCGCACCGAGCGGGCGACAAACTGAAGCTCCAGGTGCTTCGCGACCAGGAGCGCCATCAGATTGAAGTGCCATTGGCCGAGCGCTCCCAAACCGGCGGTCCCAGCCAGACGCGGCCTTCCGGCGCGTCGTTGGGCGGCCAAATGGAAAACGTGCAGGACGAGCAAGGGCCGAACAGCTTCGATTACGGCGGCGTTTACAAATCCACCAACGGCGGCGAGACCTGGACGCGCATCAACAGCGTCAACCCGCGTCCGATGTACTTCAGCAAAATCCGCGTCGATCCCGGTGATGATAGCTACCTCTACGTTTTGGGCGTGCAGCTTTACCGCTCGACGAACGGCGGGAAGATTTTCCGGCCGGACGGCGGGCGCGGCATCCACGCGGATCAGCACACGCTCTGGATCAATCCGCGGGATGGCCGCCACATGATCGTCGGCACCGACGGCGGCTTTTACGCGACCTACGATCGCGCGGCCAACTGGGATCACCTCAATCACATGGCGCTCGGCCAGTTTTACCACGTCGCCATTTGCCCGAAGCAGCCGTATCACCTCGCGGGCGGTTTGCAGGACAATGGTTCCTGGTGCGGCCCCAGCGCGGGACTCGATGGCGCCGGGCCCATCAACGAAGATTGGATGTCCATCGGCGGCGGGGACGGCTTCGTCTGCCGCGTCGATCCGAACGATCCGGATTTGATTTATGCGGAAAGCCAGAACGGCGCGATCTTCCGGCGCAACGTCCGCACGGGCGAACGCGTGTCGATCCGCCCGCAACGCCCCGACGGCGCGCCCGCGTATCGATTCAACTGGAACACGCCGTTCATTCTTTCCAGCCATAACTCGCGCATTTTCTATTCGGCAGGAAACTACGTTTTCCGCTCGCTCGATCGCGGCAACAATCTTCAAATCATCTCGCCGGAGATTACGCTCACGAAATGGGGCAGCGCGACGGCCCTCGCGGAATCGCCGCGAAATCCGAACGTGCTTTACGCGGGCACGGACGACGGCGCGCTCTGGATCACGCGCGACAGCGGCAAAACGTGGACGAATATCGTGCGGAATATTGGATTGGAAAGTTTGAAGCCCCTCACCGCAAACGGCCCCCTCTCCCGTCCTGCGGACAGCCTCTCCCCCTCCGAGGGGGACAGGGACAGAGAGAGGGGGACCGTGGCGAAGGTGGCCGGCTCGTCCCCCCGAAGCGCAGCGGAGGTGGAAGGACCGGCGAGGGGACCTCGCTGGGTCGCCAGCATCGAACCGTCCCGCTTTGTCGAAGGCCGCGCTTACGTCGTCTTCGACGGCCATCGCTCGGACGACGATGAACCTTACGTGTACGTCACCGAAGATTTCGGCAAGACCTGGAAATCGCTTCGGTCCAATTTGCCCTGGGGTTCGACACGCGTGTTGCGCGAGGATCTCGAGAATCCGAACCTGCTGTTCCTCGGCACGGAGTTCGGCGCCTGGTTTTCGCTGGATCGGGGAGTTTATTGGAACAGGCTCGGCGCGAATTTACCCACCGTTGCAGTGCATGAGTTCGCCCTCCACCCGGAGAACGGCGAGATCGTCGCCGCCACGCATGGCCGCAGCCTGTGGGTGCTGGACGTGTCGTCTCTCCGTCAGATCAAGGCGGAGTATCTGGCGGACCAGCCCGCGCTTTATCAGCCCGGCCCGGCCGTCCGCTGGCGCAGCGAACCGGCGCGCGGCCGAACGAACCGCCGTTTCGTCGGCCAGAACCCGGCGAGTGGCGCGCAGATTTATTATTCGCTTCCCAAGAAGGCCGATCGCATCTCGCTCAAGATCGTCGATATCAACGGGGCGACGCTGCGCGAGCTTGCGCCCCGGAAAGAGCCCGGGTTGCATCGCCTGGTCTGGGATCTTCGAGGCGCCGCGCCGCGCTCAACCAACAGCCTCGCGCGCGGAGCGGCTTCGGCTGTGGCGCCAGGGATCGGACCTCGATCCGGTCGCGGTGGAGCCGGGGCCAGCGAAGGCGGCGCAATCGGTCGTGGCGGCGGCAGCGGCGGGGGGGGTCGAGGCGGCGCGGCGCCTTCCGTAGGGCCAGGGACATATCGCGTCGTGCTCGCGGTGGACGGCACGGAAATCGCGCGAACCCTTCGGGTTGAATCCGATCCAATCGTTCCCGACACCGTGATGACCACGGAAGAGATCGAAGCGCTTGAGGCGGAGGAAAAATCTCAGCGGAATCAGGAAAGAGAACATCGACTTTACCGCGGCGATTGGAACCCCGATGCCAGCGACTGAGAGACCGTCAATTGGTTTGGCTGACTGACAATGGATTTGCGAGGTTAGATTTTAGCGTGACGATTTGATGAGCGGCGAACTTCGTCATAACCGAAACGTCGAGCCATAGAGGTTGTCTCAGCCTGACGGGTGGTCCGAATGCCGACAAATTGTCGGCCATGAAGACATTCACGGTTCGAGAGCTGGACCGGGTTCCCAACGCAGTCTTGGACGCCTCCGATCGTGACGGCGCCGCCAAAGTCCGTCGCCGGGATGGCCGCACATACACGATCCGCCCGGATGCAGGGCCAGACCGAATCACGGCGCTGCCGTCGCCATCGCGACTTTTTTCGAGCGCGTGATGGGAATGATCGAAATACCGCTTCTGCCTGCCCTCGTCGCAAGCTTTCTCAGCCTCTACTGGTTGACTGTTGAAATGCGGATCATCGGGCTGCTTTACTACACCAACAAAGAAAAGCTGGGTTGGTTCAGTCAGCGCCTGCACCGAACAGAGAACTCGGTCGGAGCATTTTCAAACAGCCCCGATTCTCTGCCATGACAAACCGCCGATCACGCTGATTGCGCGGATAGAAGATCCCATCTTGACTGATCCGCGCCCATCCGCGCTATCCGCGGTCCGAATGGCTTCACGTCCGTTTACTGATCAGACCGTGGGATAGAATACACTTTGCCAGGAGGGATTTTGGCCAGCCGCAAGGAGCGCGCGAGGCGGTGTATCCCTGCGATCCACAACGAGCGGGCGACGAAGCGGCGGGCCAAAAGACCCCTCGCCCTGCGGGTTGCGCCGCATTTGGGCTCTGGCTTCGTTGCTCCTCAGTCGAAGATCCACCAGGGATATTCTCCTTCGTCGCGCCTGAGCCCAAATGCGACGCAACAAAGTGTATTCTATCCCACGGTCTGATCAGTAAGGCGCCGCGATCTCGTCCAGGTTTTTCAACCGGTAGAGCCGGTGCGCCTGGCTACGCGCGGACACGTCCAGAAAATTCCGCGTCGTGGCCGAACTGACGAAATTGTGGATCACACTCCACGTGAGCAGATCGACTGAAGCCTCGATCGCATAGTTGTGACCTGTGATCACGTCGAAGCTGAGTTCGGTCGCGCCGTCTTGGGCGCGAGTAACGGTCAGAAGTCGAGTCGGCAGCAGGGGAAGTTGCCGGACTGAGTAACCCTTCCTCCGGAGCAAATTGACAATGCCATCATCTCCGACGAAGTGACCGGCGCCAACGATGGCGAGCGTCACCTGATCTTCCTTCAACCAGGCTTCGATCAGGGGCAGCCAAAGATTATTGCGGTCGGTGAAAATGCGGGCGTGCGCCTCCGGGCTTGCGCGGCGATCTCGGTCAACGATCCGGGCAAATCCGGCCAGGTCGCCTGAGGTCCAGGTCGCGACGAGTTCGCCCAGGCTTTGCGCAAAACCGCCGCGGTCCGCGAGCAACTCGCGGAGTTCTTTCTCCTGTTGGGAAGCCGGCGCGTCGGCCAGGAGGTCGATTTGGAACGCGAGGGTCTCCAGCGCGAGGATGGGTTTGCGATCGGCCTTCGCGCGGTCGTAGTAATGCCGGTCCACGCCGAGGAGGTCGTTGTAACCGAGCCGTTTGATTTCCTGGTTGCTGATCAGCGCCAGCGCGTACCAGGGCCGGTAACTGTCGCTGAAATTCGCCCCCGTCTGAAGCTGGTAATTCTTGAGCAACTGATACGTCTCGGGCGAGATATGCTGCTGAATCGATTCGCCGTTCGGATAAACTGACCGCGAGGAAACGTAGCTCAAGCCCAGCGGCGAATTGAGTTCCTCATACTTGATTTCGAACACAACGCGACTCGCGTCGCAGAACGCCAGGTCGAGCGCCGCCGGCAGCGGATAATCGGACGGCCGCAAAGCGTGGATGGAACCCAACAAATAGACGGTCGCGTTTCGGTTCGTGACGACCCAGAGGAAATCCTGGCGCCGGGGAGATTGCGCCTGGGCTTCCAGGGCGACGATCAAAAGAAGGAGGGCGGCGCGGGCGGCGAATCTCAAGATCCTGTTCAAGGGAAGCTCCTGTTCCTCACGGACCTGCTCGCGGGCCATGAATCGAAAACCGTGCGGACCGCAGCCTTCAGGCTGCTTCCGCGCACTCTCCGCCGGCGAGCGTAGCGTTGAAGCGGCCTAAGAGCGTGTCCGAAAATTCCGCGGGGTCCTGTTTTCGCGCCAAAGGCCGGATGGCGAGGCGCAACGAAGGAGAATATCCTCCCTGGATCTTCGACTGAGGAGCAACGAAGCCAGGCGGCCTTTGGCGCGAAAACCCTCCGGGCGGCGGGTCTTTTGTCCGTGGCCTGCGTTGGCTCGGTCCTTACAGCCCGCGTTGGGGATGCTCGGACCTCGCCGCCTTGGCCACAGCCAAAATCCCTCGCCGCAGGACCCCGCGCAATTTTCGGACACGCTCTAAGGGTCTGTGCAAAAATAAATTCCGGTTTTGCTGGAGGCGATTTCGCTTTCTGGCGAGGCACGACGAAGGAGCATAGCCAGGGCTCTGCGACTGAGGAGAAACGAAGCCAGAAAGCGAAATCGCCCCAGCCCTCCGGGGCGGGGCGGCGCCTGGCCGGCTGCGGCGTTGCTCGTCGGTCACAGCCCCAAAACGGGGATGCTCCCTCCTCGCGCCTTGCATCCGGCCAGGCGGCGCTCCCGCCAAAACCGGAAGTTATTTTTGCACAGACCCTTAGTGAAGGTGGGGCGAGCGTGCTCGCGGCCTGCTCCTTTCACGCAACTCGGCCGGCTAGAATCTCAACGGGATTCCGACGCAAAGCCCAGGGTTGCGAGGAACGAGCTACCCTGGGGAATGCCGAGAACACGGGATCAACCCCAACGGGGTTACGGCTTCGGCCCACGGAAGAGACGAAACGCTCGGCGGGAGCCTCGCTCCAGCGTCGTTTGTTTGAGGGTTGCCTGCTCGCATTGATTTCGTTTGGCCTGCTTCAAGCCGCAACCACACAGGCCGCGACTCGGCGCGCGACTTCGCCGAATTTTGTCATCCTGTTTGCCGATGACCTCGGTTACGGCGACCTCGGTTGCTACGGCCACCCGACGATCCGCACGCCCAATCTGGATCGCATGGCGGCGGAAGGGATGCGCTTCACGGACTTCTATTCGGCGGCGCCCGTTTGCACGCCGAGCCGGGCGGCCCTGCTCACGGGACGGCTGGCGGTTCGGAGCGGCCTGTGCAGCGATACTCGCCGAGTCCTGTTTCCGAATTCAGCCGGCGGTTTGCCCGCGGAAGAAATCACGCTCGCCGAAGCGCTGAAAACCAAAGGCTACGCGACCGCTTGCATCGGCAAATGGCACCTGGGTCATCGCCCTCAATATTTGCCGACGCAAAACGGATTCGACTCCTACTTTGGCCTGCCTTACTCGAACGACATGGATCGCGTGGCCGACTCGAAACTGGGCCAAGCCGTTTTCCTGGATCCGAAAATCGATTACTGGCAAGTCCCGCTGATGCGCGATGAATCCATCCTCGAACGGCCCGCGAACCAGGCGACCTTGACGCGCCGTTATACCGAGGAAGCCATTCAGTTCATCCGGCGAAACAAAACGCGGCCGTTCTTTCTTTATCTGCCCTACACGATGCCTCACGTGCCGCTCTTCGCCTCGGAAAAGTTCTTGGGCAAAAGCCGGCGCGGATTGTTCGGCGATGGGGTGGAAGAAATCGATTGGTCGGTCGGCCAAATCCTGGACACGCTCCGGCGGGAGAAGCTCGCGGACATCACCCTGGTTTTCTTCACCAGCGACAACGGCCCCTGGCTGACGTTCAATGAGCACGGCGGTTCCGCCGGTTTGTTGCGCGACGGCAAAGGCAGCACCTGGGAAGGCGGCATGCGGGAGCCGGGCATCGCGTGGTGGCCGGGCAAAATCAAACCCGGCGCCGTCTCTCATGAACTGGCTTCCACGTTGGACCTCTTTCCAACTTTTCTCGCTCTAGCCAAAGCGCCGATTCCGAGCGACCGAGTGATTGACGGCGTGGACCTGTCGCCGATCTTGTTCGGCACTGGAAAGAGCAAACGCGAAGTCTTCTTTTACTACCGCGACACCGAGCTCTTCGCGATTCGCAAAGGACCTTTCAAGGCGCATTACCTGACGCAGACAGGTTACGGCGTCCCGAAGCCGGAGAAGCATGACCCGCCGCTGCTTTTTCACCTGGGCCATGATCCATCCGAGAAACACAACGTCGCCAAGAACCATCCGGACGTGCTGGCGGATCTGGCGCGGGAATGGGAGCGGCATCGCCTGAATCTCGTGCCGGGCAAACCGCAGTTGGATGCGCGCCTTGAAGCCAATTAACCGAATCACAAACACCCTCTGAGACAGGAGAACCTTAACGTGGAAAAATTTATCTTCGGCAAAACGGCGGATGAACGGACCGTCGAGATTTTCACTTTCGTGAACCAGAACGGGCTGAAAGCGAAAGTGACCTCCTACGGCGCGTTGCTGACGGAACTTCACGTGCCGGATCGCGACGGCAAACTGGGCGACGTCGTCCTCGGTTTCGAGGATTTGGAAAGCTACGTGAAAGGGCACCCTCATTTCGGGTGCACGACCGGGCGGTTCGCCAATCGCATCGCCAGGGGCAAATTCGCTTTGAACGGAAAGGCGTATCAACTCGCGTGCAACAACGGTCCGAACCACCTCCACGGCGGCCCCAAAGGCATCGACAAAAAGGTCTGGAGCGCCGTGCCCGTCAAGAGCGCGAAAGGCGAAGCGATCAAGTTCAGTTACCTCAGCCCGGACGGCGAGGAAGGCTATCCGGGGAATCTCCAAATCGAAGTCACCTACACGTTGACGCACGACAACGAGCTGCAGATCGACTACTCCGCCGCGTGCGACCAACCCACGCCGATCAATCTGACCAACCATTCCTATTTCAATCTCGCCGGCGCCGGCCATGGCGACATCCTGGCGCACGAATTGCGGCTTAACGCCGACTTCTACACGCCCGTGGACGAGACGAGCATTCCGACCGGAGAAATTCTTCGCGTGGCCGGCACGGTGATGGATTTCACGAAGCCCACGCTTATCGGCTCTCGTTTCGCGCAATTGACGAACAAGCCGGTTGGCTACGACCACAACTATGTGCTCAACAAAGCGCATCCCGGCGAACTCACCCTCGCCGCCGAAGCCCGCGACCCGAAGAGTGGCCGCGTGATGCAAGTCCTGACGACGGAACCGGGCGTTCAGCTCTACACGGCGAATTACCTCGACGGCCGGTTTACGGGCAAAGGCGGGAAGGTTTATCGCCAGCACGCCGCGTTCTGTCTCGAATGCCAGCACTTCCCGGATTCAGTCAACCGACCTTATTTCCCACCCGTGATTCTGAATCCCGGCCAGAGATACACCCAGACGACGGTGCACCGATTCAGTGTGAAATGACCGGATAAGGAGTTCGTGACTCTAACTGGAATCCGTGCCTGAGATCAGGGTGCGTTGGCCGTTCTGTGCCCGTCATTCCTTGCCTCGCAGTCTTGCCGCGACCAGGGCCGCGCTGAACCGAATCATTTCATCGGGATCGTCTTGAGCCCTTTCAATGCTCGGTAGCGCGACCACCGCCGCCGGCCCGATCTCTTCCAGAGCGCGCAACGCGAGATACCGAATCATCTTATTGGTATCGGATAAGGATCTGGCAAGCGTCGCCACAGCGGTGCCTCCATCTGGGCCCATATCTTTCAGAGTTTCGATGGCCTCGCGGCGGATAGAGACATGCGCATCCTCGACTGCTCGAACTAATGCTTCAACTGCCTTCGGGCCGCGCAGGTTCAACTGCGTCACCAAACTGATCGCTTCTGCGTGCGATGTGCTGGGTATGAGAAGCGCCAGCAATTGTTGGTTCACTACGCGATCCTTCTGGTTCAGTTTCCACAGCGCACGAGATGCATTCAATCGAACCGTGACATCCGGATCTTGCCTGGCCTGTATGAGCGCAGGAACTGCCGGCGTGGCTGCTGTCCCTTGTTCGCCAAGGGCTGCCGCCGCCGCTTGGCGAATCTCCGCGGCGGGCAAAGAAGGGAAAGGCAGCAACTCGGATACTCTCACTGGGAGCGACGCATAAAATCGCCGGTAGTTGGTCGAGACAACAGAATCTTGCCGCTTCAGAGCTGCGATCAGATAGGGCACGGCTTTGCTGCCAATTTGCCGCAATGCTTCAGCCGGGGCCAATGAAGGAGTGTTGTTAGTCCGGTAAGCGAGGAGGAAGAGATTTGTGCCTCCGCTTTTGACTGCAACGAGTCGAGTACCAGAATTGGTTCGTCCGGACAGTACGACCGCGGTCCACGCCGCGAAGGGCGACCCGCCGCGAACACCACGCGCTGGATAGTGAATGACTTCGACCAGCCCGGTAGCAGTGTTCAGTGTTGTGATTTGAGCAGATTTGCCACTATTGATGTAAGCCAACTCCCTTAGTGGTCCATTTCATAAATACGCTCACGTTCGCGGCAAGGGATTTTTCGGCCAGACGAGGCGCGAGCGACGAGCATACCCATCAACGGTCTGTAAGGAGCAAGCAACGAAGTCTGGAGAAAAAGAACTGCCGCCCTTCGGGTTGCGCCGAATTTTGCCTGGGGCTGCGTTGCTCCTCGGTCACAGCCCCACTGGCGGGGGATGCTCGCTCGTCGCGCCTTGCCCCAGGCCAAATTGGGCGCAACGAACGTGAGCGTATTTACGAAACGGACCACTTAGCCACTGGCTTACTCGTTTTCCCTGGCATCGCGGCTCCAAGTTCGATTGGATCGCGAGGACGAGGGTTGTTAGGGTCACGACAATTGGAATTGCGGCCGCGAGCGCAAAGGCCCATTTCCAAAGCTTTGAATCGAAGCTCAGGAACCGAGGCATGGAATCATTCTTCGCCACACCTCCTGAGTTGTCAAACGCCCGCAAGCGTGGGGCGAGGCCGAGCCAATACCATCGAAGAAGGCTCGGCTATACTGATCAGACCGTGGGATGGACGACAGATCGACCGGAGAACCGTAGCGCAGATTTTCAATCTGCGGTATCGCCGATTTCCAATCGGCAGGGCGCCGGCAAGTCCCAGCGTGCTCGGACTGGGAGACGCCCCGCAGAATACAATTCT
>VHCZ01000190.1 GCA_016871535.1 Verrucomicrobiota bacterium | reverse complement strand
GATATTCTCCTTCGTCGCGCCTCGCCATCCGGCCTTTGGCGCGAAAACAGGACCCCGCGGAATTTTCGGACACGCTCTTAATGTTCCGCAGAATCTCCCCCTCAAACTTGCTTACGGGATAGACGACGCCGCAACCAAACTTTTTGGACTGCGGCGGGAAGCGAAGCGCCGCGCCGCTTTCGCCGCCTTGGCTGGCCGTGCCAAAGCGGTGTCGCTGCTACGCTCTGCCACAGAAGTCCAAAATCGTCCCAAGCTGCGGCGATTTCCGACAATACTGATAGAGGGCCGTCCCCACTCGATAGATTTCAAAACCTTCTCGAACTTGCATCGAAAGAGGCAATGCGATACAAGGGCCGCCGAACTAATCCTGAGCGCCGCCGATTCGGCCTTGATTTCGCCGCCGTCCGCAACGCTCCGAGCCTTTGACCAATTTATGAAACAGATCCTCATGTTGTTGCCCTCGAACCCCGCAGTTCGAACCACGCCATACACCAAAATTCTCCTTTTTGTGTGTTTCCTGTGTCTCGTGGTTCCCACTCTTTTCGCCGCTGACAACTCGAACCGTTCGGGACTCCAGGCCGCGCGGGAGCAACTCAAATCGTTGAAGGTCCCAGACGGCCTGGAGGCCACGCTGTTCGCCTGCGAACCCATGGTCCGCAACCCGGCGGACATGGACCTCGACGCGCGCGGGCGCATCTGGATCACCGAAGGCGCGAATTATCGGTCCTCGTTTCAGAAGTGGGGCAAGCTCCGTCCCGAAGGCGACCGCATTGTGATCCTCGAAGACACCGACCGCGACGGCATGGCGGACAAGGAAACCACCTTTTACCAGGGCAACGACATCAACACCGCGCTGGGCATTTGCGTGCTGGGCAACAAGGTCATCGTTTCGTGTTCGCCCAACGTGTTTGTTTTTACGGACGTCGATGGAGACGACAAAGCGGACAAAAAGGAAATTCTGTTCACCGGCATTCAAGGCGTCGATCACGACCACGGTGTGCACGCGTTTGTGTTCGGGCCGGACGGCAAGCTTTACTTCAACATGGGCAATTCGGGCCGGCGCATCCAGCGCCCTGATGGTTCGCCCGTCATTGACATCGAAGGCAACGAAGTCGTCACAAACGGCAAGCCGTACCGGCAAGGGCTGGTGTTCCGCTGCAACATGGACGGCAGCGACTTTGAAGTGCTGGGGCACAATTTCCGGAACAATTACGAGGTCGCGGTCGATGCCTTCGGCAACCTCTGGCAATCGGACAATGACGACGACGGCAATCGCGGCGTGCGCATCAATTTCGTCATGGAATACGGCAACTACGGTTACACCGACGAAATCACGGGCGCGGGCTGGGGGGTGATGTGGAAACAGGCCCAGGCCAAGGGCGCCAACGAAGAAGAACGCTCCACTTATCATTGGTATCAACACGATCCGGGCGTGGTTCCGAACCTTCTCCAAACCGGCAACGGCTCGCCGACGGGCATCGCCTTCTATGAAGGCGCGTTGCTGCCTCAGGTCTTTCGCAACGCAATCATTCACTGCGACGCGGGTCCGCGGGTCGTCCGCGCTTATACGCTGCAAACCGACGGCGCGGGTTACAAGGCGGGCATCGTCGATATCCTGACGAGCGACGACACCTGGTTTCGGCCCGCCGATGTTTGCGTCGCACCGGATGGCTCTCTCTATGTCGCGGACTGGAATGACGCCGGCGTGGGCGGTCATCACATGGTGGATCAAAAGCTGGAGACCATGACCGGCCGCGTGTACCGGGTGGCTCCCAAAGGGCACAAAGCCAACGTATCGCCGTTCGACTTCAACAACGCGAATAGCTGCGTGGGCG
The DNA here is from genome assembly GCA_016871535.1 of Verrucomicrobiota bacterium. Taxonomy (NCBI): domain Bacteria; kingdom Pseudomonadati; phylum Verrucomicrobiota; species Verrucomicrobiota bacterium. The sequence goes on along the minus strand of VHCZ01000190.1, from coordinate 10,182 downwards.
CGCTGCAATCGCCCAACCACGCCATCCGATATTTGGCTTGGACCAAACTCCACGAACTGCAGGGGGCGGCGGAAAAGGATTTGCTGAAGTTGTGGCGCAGCCGGGTCACGTTTTTCCGCGCGCGCGCCCTCCATCTGCTGGCCCGCATCAAAGGGAGCGAGCAGAAATACATCGATCTCGGCTTGAAAGACTCCAGCCCTGACGTTCGCATCACCGCGCTCCGCATCGCCCGCTCGCTCAAGATGGATGTGATTCCTCTCGCGAAAGCCCTGCTCAAGGATCCGTCCGCGCAAGTGCGCCGCGAAGGCGCGATCGCGCTCCGGCACAACAAGTCCTCGGAAGCTCCCAAACTCTGGGCGCAGTTCGCCGCGCAGCACGACGGCAGAGACCGCTGGTATCTCGAAGCGCTCGGCATCGGCGCGGACCAGCAATGGGACGCCTGCCTCGACGCCTGGCTGGCCCAAGTGGAGAACGAATGGAACACGCCGGCGGGCCGGGATATCATCTGGCGCTCTCGCAGTTCGAAGACTCCAGGGTTGTTGGTGAAAATTCTAACCGATGCGAAAACCGCCGCCGAGGACAAGCCGCGTTATCTGCGCTCGATGGATTTCCTGCCGAAGTCTCCCGAGAAGGATGCCGCGCTCGCGGAACTGGCGGTCCGTTCGTTGGAGTGATTCCGAAGCGTCGTTCCAATGCCCGTTCGATGTGGGGCAGCACTTGCCATGAACCTCAAGGCAGGGCGAGCCTGTCCCCAGCGAGCCGAACGGACGTGTTCCAAAGTCGTCGAGCGGCTCGCCGGGACTGGCTCGCCCTACCTCGTTCATGGTCCGTGTGCAGGATAACGCTTTTCTTTCTCAGTGTTGTCCTCGCGGTTGGCCAAAGTCTCGATCCGGATCGGATCAACCTCATGATCGAAGCGCTGAGCCGGTTGGACCCCGCGCAGGTCAACGCGAACCCGAAACTGAAGGACGCGCTTCAGAAAGTGCTCGACGCGACGCGCGGGACCCCGCGATTCGTCGAACTGGCGCACAAGTTCCAGCTCAAGGATCAGAATCGCGCCTTGCTCGACTTCGTTGTCGGTTCATCCGATGCCAGCGCGTGCGCCGACGCCTTGCGTTTCGTGCTCGAGAATCAGGGCGTTGAGCTGATTCGCAACGCCCTCGACGGCACCAACACGGTCAACGCGATCAAGCTGGCGGAAGCCTGCGGGAATGTGAGCGCAATGCAGGCCGTTGCGTTGCTTGGTCCTTTGCTGGCCGATTCAACGCGCGAGCCCGCGCTCCGCAAGCGAGCCGTGCAGTCCCTCGCGCAATCGCAAGAGGGATCGTCGCTGCTTCTCAAGCTGGCGAAGGAGGACAAACTGGGCGCCGACCTCAAACTCACCGCATCCGCCGAGCTGAACCGCAGCCGCTGGCCCAACGTCAAAGCGGAAGCGGCCCAGGTGTTGCCTTTGCCTCGAGGCCGCAATGCCCAGCCGTTGCCGCCGATTGCCGAACTCGCGCGGATGACTGGAAACGCCAGGCGCGGCGCGGAGGTATTTGCCAGCGCCCAAGTCGCGTGCATCAATTGCCACCAGGTCGATGGCGTGGGGATTGACTTCGGTCCCAGGCTCTCCGAGGTCGGAACGAAGTTGGCCAGGGAAGCGATCTACGAGGCTATCCTCAATCCGAGCGCGGGGATTTCCTTTGGCTACGAGGGCTGGCAAGTTCAACTCAAGGACGGCGAGGAAGCCATCGGTATCATTGTCAGCGAAACGAATGACGAACTCGCGGTCAAAGCGCAGACCGGAATTGTCACACGGTACCCGAAAAGCCAGATCACGCGGCGCGACAGGATGAACACATCGATCATGCCGGCTGGCCTGGAACAGGCGATGACCCTTCAGGATTTGGTGGACCTTGTCGAGTATCTCTCTTCGCTCAAGAAGGCCTCGCAGTAACGTAGGGCAGGCCTCCAGCCTGCCCGTTAACGGAGCATCCTTGCTCCGTTGTTCAAGGAGCAGGATGCCGCCCGAACTGGCAGGCTGGAAGCCTGCCCTACCTTCCCGCAATTTCCGCGCATCCCTCGCCAAAAATCGCTGAGTCAGTCGTTGCCTGGGGTGGAGAATGGAGGTTGAATATTCGCGGTGAAGACGCCGGAACATACGCCCGCCGATTCCGCGCTCAACGAACGCTGTCTGATGCGTGTCGTGGCCGAAGCCATGAAGGACGAACCCGCTCTGGGCGCCGTCAGGATCGACCGGCGCCAACGCTCCATCTCCGTTGCCACGCTGGGCAAACCCAAATCCTCTGAAGATCTGGAGCGATACCTCACGACTCAGATTCGCGAACTGGAACAGCCCGGATCAGGTTCCCGCTGCGAATTGCTGGAAGGCAAGAGTGATTGCTCGACCTGCCTTCCTCCCCTGCCCGTCTCCGAGGCCCAAAAGCTCGCGCTCCACCAGGATGCCGAGACCACAACCATCTCCCGAGTCACCTGTCCCACGGCCCCGAGCTTCTGGCGCTGGCGCGATGCGCCCTGGCCAAGGCTCGTCCCCCGCGAGGTCATGCTTCCTGATGAAGCCGAACATGAACGCGAATGGCAGTGGCAACTGGCGGCGGCCACCGTGTGCGGGATTTCGGGTTTGAGCGCCATGTCGATGGGAGAACAATCCTTCGCGATCTGGGCTTACGTTTTAGCCTACGTCTCGGGCGCATGGTTCACGGTTCACGAAGTCTGGGAGCGCCTTCGCAAAGGCGCGCTCGATGTGCATTTTCTGATGCTGGCCGTCGCGTTCGGCAGCGCCGCCATTGGCGCGTGGGGAGAAGGCGCGGCTTTGCTGTTCCTGTTCTCGCTCTCCGGCGCGCTGGAACATTACGCCATGGGCCGCACGCAGCGCGAAATCCATTCGCTTTTCAAAACGGCGCCCAAGACTGCAACCGTGTTGCGCGAAGACGGCCGAGAACAACTGAGTCCCGTCGAAGACCTGGCTCCCGGCCTGAGGCTGCTGATCAAACCGGGCGAACAGTTTCCCGTGGACGCGGAAATCGTGAAAGGCTCGACCGCCAGCGATGAATCCAACCTCACCGGGGAATCCGCGCCCGTCGAAAAAAGTGTGGGCGATACCGTTCTCGCGGGGACGCTCAACCTCTGGGGAGTCGTCGAAGCCGTGGTGCTCCGGCCGGCGAGCCAAAGCGCGCTGCAACGGATCATTCAACTCATCCGCGAGGCTCAGCATCTGAAAGCGCCGTCGCAGCGGTTCACGGACCGGTTTGGCACCGGCTACACTTATGGCATTCTCGGGCTGACCGCGCTGATGTTCTTTGTTTGGTGGCTTGGTTTTGGCGCGCCTCCGTTCCTTTCCACGATCGAGGCGAAGAGCGCGTTCTATCGCGCTATGACTTTGCTCGTGGTGGCGTCGCCCTGCGCGCTCGTGCTCTCCATTCCCTCCGCGATCCTGGCCGCCATCGCCTGGGCCGCGCGCCGAGGCATCTTGTTTCGCGGCGGCGCCGCGGTGGAAGGCCTTGCCGAAATCAGTGTGGTGGCCATGGACAAGACCGGCACGCTCACGACCGGCGAATTGCGGGTCGAACGCGTGGAAAGCTTTCCTGCCGGGCACGAAGCGGAAGTCGCCCAACTCGCGTATTCGTTGGAACGATGGTCAGCGCATCCGCTCGCCCGGGCCATAACGCGCTACGGAAAGCAGCGGCGCCTGAATGCGCTCGAGGTCCAGGCGTTCGAGTCCATCACCGGACTCGGCCTCCGAGCGAGCGTGGGCAAGACCGAGGTTAAGCTGGGCCGTCGCGAGTGGCTGGCTGAAAGCGGCCGGATCGAATGCGCCGCCACGGTTCCGCCGGCCGACGCCGGATTTTCCGAAGTTTGGCTGGCGAAAGAAGGCCTGGCTGGACGCGTCTTGTTGCGGGATGACATTCGCGTTCAAGCGCGGGATCTGATCGAACGTTTGCGGCAACTTCGATTGCGCACCGTCGTGTTGACGGGGGACCGCCGCAGCGCGGCGGACTTGTTGAGGGAACGGTTGCACCTGGACGAAATCCGGGCGGAACTGAGACCGGAGGCAAAAGTCGAGGTGATCGCGTCACTGCTCCGCGACGGCCACAAAGTGGCCATGATTGGTGATGGGGTGAACGACGCGCCCAGCCTCGCGGCGGCGCACGTGGGCGTGGCGATGGGCGCGCGCGGGTCGGATGCGGCGCTGGAACAGGCGGAGGTCGTTCTGATGCACGACCGCCTGGAAAACTTTTTGGCCGCCTTTCGCTTGAGCCAGCGGGCGCGTGGGATCATTCGCCAGAACCTCGTGATTTCCCTGGGAACCGTGGTCGTGCTGGCCGCCTTTGCGTTGCTGGGAGAAATTCCGCTGACGTTGGGGGTCGTCGGCCACGAAGGGAGCACCGTTGTGGTTGTCTTAAACAGCTTGCGCCTGCTGTTCGGCGGATTTGGCGATATTCAACCGGACCATCCAATCGCCCTCCAGGGATAAGCTTTTTCCGTTGTCGTTTGTGGAGGAACACGGTAGTTGATGCTCTCGAACTGCTGGGAGCGAATCGCGCCGAACTTTTCGATCAGTGTGTTCGGACACCGCTGAACACGATGCAACTCATGCGCCACCGACGCCCTGGCGATAATCCTATGGACCTTCATGATCGAGCGCGGGGTTGGCTCGATCGAGGCACGGACGAAGTGCATGTGGAAGTCTCGCCGGGCCCTCCGCGTCGCGGTCAGCCGACTCTGCGAATCGAATTTCGAGTTCAAGGCGGGCGACCTTTGCCACCGTGGTTTGGCCCGCAGGACCAACTCCCGGAACGCTGGCGCCATCTCCTGAGGCCCGACATGCTCGGAACGCCGCTGGCGTTTTAGAGATTGGCTGGACGAAACTGGCGACCCTACCGGGAATCGAACCCGGGCTACCACCGTGAAAGGGTGGTGTCCTAACCGCTAGACCATAGGGTCGCCCAAAAGCGGTGTCGGAATATAAAGGCAGTTCGGTCCCTGTCACGAAAAAAACTGACCCCCGATCGGCGCGCCAGTGCGTCCACAAGTTATCAGTCCCATGAAGGCTCTAGCTGGGTGGAGCGGGCTACCAACCCGCCTCGCGCGGCAACCTGCCGCATGAAAGGTCGCGGGTAATTCCTTGCGATCCGTCCAGGACTGATCCGCGACCATCCCGTCCGGCTGGTAGCCGGACGGCACAGGCAAGTTGCCTGTGCCACCGAGTCTCGCCCCACCTTGCCGCACCTGGCGTGGTGGGATCCTCAGACTTGCGGTTGAGATTCTGACGGGCGCACGTACTATCCGGAGCGTGCGGGCAACAACCATTCTTCACCCGGCGGTCCTCGAGCTCACCGCCAGGCCTTTGTTCTCTTTGTGGCTTTACTGCTTGGTCCGCGGGATGGACGACAAAGCTCGTAGCGCAGAGTGGCACTCTGCCGTATCGCAGAATTGTATTCTGCGGGGCGTCCCCCAGTCCGAGCACGCTGGGACTTGCCGGCGCCCTGCTGATTGGAAATCGACGATCCAGCAGATCGAAAATCTGCGCTACGGTTCTCCGGTCGATCTGTCGTCAATCTCACGATCTGCACAGCATGTGAATGGAACAAAAGGCAACCAGGGTAACGAAGAGCGGCAACCAACGGGCGGCTCTTGCCTGCGGAGTTCCGGTGTTTGGGCGGTGCTGCTGGCGGTGGCACTCCACTCGACAACGGCTGCGGCGCCGCTGGAATGGCGAAAGGCGCAAGGCCACCGCGAGGCGCGACTGGCGGTTCCGGAAAACGGCAAGACCGGTTTCTCGTCGCTCGCGCCCTCGACGACAGGAATCCGCTTTCTCAATCAACTGTCGGAAGCGCGTGTGGCGGACAACCGCGTGCTGGACAACGGCTCCGGCGTGGCGCTCGGTGATGTGGACGGCGACGGGCTTTGCGATATCTATTTCTGCGGGCTCGAAAACGCCAACACGCTTTATCGAAATCTGGGCGGTTGGAAATTCGAGGACATTACCGCAAAGGCCGGCGTCGCTTGCCCGAGCGATTTATCGACGGGCGCGGTCCTGGCGGATCTCGACGGGGACGGCGATCTCGATTTGCTGGTGAATTCCATCGGCGGAGGCACGCGATGTTTCCTTAACGATGGGAAGGCGCGGTTCACGGAACTCACAGCGTCTGGTCTCTCGCGCAAATTTGGCAGCACCAGCCAGGCTTTGGCCGACGTCGATGGAGATGGCGACCTGGACTTGTACGTTGCCAACTATCGCACGGACACTTACCGGGATTCGCCGCCGTATCTGAAGATTCAGTATGAAGTGGCGGACGGCAAAGTGATTATCCGCCCCGAAGACCGCTTCTATGGGATGATGAAGGGAAAAGACGGTTTCATGCTGATCGAGCGCGGAGAAGCTGACTTCCTTTATCTAAACGACGGCAGAGGAAAGTTCACTCCGGTGTCCTGGACTGGCGGCGCGTTTCGAGACGAGGACGGGCGGCCGCTGGCCGTAGCACCTCAATATTGGGGACTCAGCGCCATGTTCCGCGACATCAACGGCGATGGCGCGCCCGATCTTTACGTGTGCAACGATTTCCGCTTTTCGCCCGATCAAATCTGGATCAACGACGGCCAGGGCCGTTTTCAAGCGCTCCCGCGGTTCGCCCTGCGCAACATGAGTATGTCCTCCATGGGCATCGACTTCGCTGACATCAACCGCGATGGGCACGTGGATTTCTTTGTCGCCGACATGCTCAGCCGCGACCACAAACGCCGGCACATGCAGCGCGTAAACGTGCTTCCCGATCTGATGGCGCTGCCCTTCGGCGCGATCGACAACCGGCCCGAAGTCATGCACAACACGCTTTATCTGAATCGCGGGGACACCACGTTCGCCGAGATCGCGCAGTTCAGCGGATTGCAGGCCTCCGAGTGGTCCTGGTGCCCCATCTTCCTGGACGTGGATCTGGACGGCTACGAGGACTTGCTGATCTCCACGGGCAATGGCCACGACGTCATCGACTCCGACGGCAGCGCGCGGCTCGAAGAATTGACCAGGCGCAATCCGGGCAAGTCGTTGAAAGCGCTGCCCCAATTCCCGCCGCTGCTCACACCAAGTTTTGCGTTTCGAAATCGCGGTGATCTGACTTTTGAAGACGTGAGCAAGGCGTGGGGATTCGACCCCATCGGCGTTTCACACGGAATGGCGCTGGCCGATCTCGATAACGATGGCGACTTCGATGTGGTCGTGAACAACTTGAATGCGCCCGCCGGGATTTACCGGAATGAGACCTCCGCGCCGCGACTGGCTGTGCGATTGAAGGGCGCCGCGCCGAATACACGGGGCATTGGCGCGGCCATCAAAGTGAGCGGAGGTTCGATTCTGCAAAGTCAGGAAATGATTTCCGGCGGGCGGTACCTTTCGGGCGACGACTCAATCCGAATTTTCGCAGCCGGGGCGCTCACCAATGATTTGCGCGTCGAAGTGACCTGGCGCAGCGGACGTCGCAGCGTGGTGACAAATGCCACGCCGAATTTTATCTACGAGATTGATGAAGCGAGCGCCGGCGTAGCGCCGCCTTTCCAGTCGGCGGGTCCGGGCGGCTTTCCAGCCGCCAGAGTGTCCGGGCAAGAAAGCCCGGAGAACCGGCAGGCGGGAAAGCCTGCCCCACAATCCGAGGGCCTCTTCCAGGACGTCAGCCATTTGCTGAACCATGTCCACCCCGAGGAGCCTTTCGACGATTTTGCGCGCCAGCCGTTACTCCCGAATCGCCTGAGCCAGCTAGGGCCGGGGGTCTGCTGGCAGGACGTGGATAGCGATGGTTTCGATGATCTGGTCATCGGCAGCGGCAAGGGAGGCTCGCTGATCGTGTTTCGCAATCAAGGCGATGGAAAGTTTGCTTCCCTGGGCGAACCCACGGTGAGCCGGCCCGTCGCCCGCGACCAAACGGCCATCGTGGGCTTCGGCTCGAACCTGCTGGTTGGCTCCGCAAACTATGAAGACGGCCTTACGAATGGCGGCTGGATCCGAATCTACGACCTGAATCGCAAGGCCGCCGGCGACAGCATCCTGGGCCCTTCCTCAAGCACCGGACCGCTCGCCCTGGCCGATGTGGATGCAGACGGCAACCTGGATTTGTTCATCGGCGGACGCGTCATTGCGGGGCGTTATCCGGAGCCCGCGACCTCGATGCTGTTGAAGAATGAAGCCGGACGTTTTGTGGTTTCCCAACGATGGGAACGATTGGGCCTCGTGAGCGGAGCTGCGTTTAGCGATTTGGATGGAGACGGAAGTCCAGAGTTGCTCCTCGCGTGCGAGTGGGGCCCAATTCTCTTGTTTCGCAATGACAAGGGCCGTCTCGCCGAGTGGAATCCAATGCTTCGTTGGCACGATTCAACCCCTCTCAACTCTCAACTCCAGACTCTCAACTCTCTGACCGGCTGGTGGAACGGCGTCACGACTGGCGATTTCGACGGGGACGGAAGAATGGACATCATCGCCTCGAATTGGGGCCGCAACACGAAATACGAACTCTTCCGGCGGGATTCTCTCCGAGTTCATTTTGGCGATTTCAACGGAACCGGAGCGGTGGATGTGCTCGAAGCTTACCTGGATCGAGCGACGCAAAGGGTCGTCCCCTGGCGCGGCTTCGACATCATCGGCGGCGTTCTGCCGTTTGTGCGCGAGCGCTTCGCGACTTTCAACGCCTATGCCGCGGCCAGCTTGAGCGACATCGGTGGCGAATCGTTGAAGAAGGGACGCGAACTGCGGGCGCATTGGTTGGAATCCACGCTGTTCCTGAACCGAAGCGATCATTTCGAGGCTCGGCCTTTGCCGGTCGAAGCTCAATTCGCCCCGGCATTTGGATTGGCTGTAGGTGACTGCGACGGGGACGGAAATGCAGATTTGTTCCTGAGCCAGAATTTCTTTGCCACGCAACCGGAGACGTCCCGCTACGATGCCGGCCGAGGGTTGTGGATGAGAGGCGACGGGAGCGGGAGATTGGAGGCCCTGGACGGACAACAGAGCGGCGTGTTGATTCAGGGCGAGCAGCGCGGCTGCGCGCTGGGTGATTTCGATGCCGACGGGAGACTTGACCTCGCGGTCGGCCAGAATGCAGGCCCGACGAAGCTATACCAAAATCGGGGAGGCAAACCGGGATTGCGTGTGCGCCTGAAGGGTTCGGCGGGCAATCCGTCCGCCGTTGGCGCGACCATCCGAGTCTTGTTTGGAGACCGGGGTGGTCCGGCTCACGAAATCCGCGCAGGCGGAGGGTACTGGTCTCAAGACAGCAGCGTGGCCGTCTTGGGAACACCCCAGCCACCGACGCGAATCTGGGTACGATGGCCGGGAGGAAAAACGACGACGACTGAGCTTCCGTTGGCCGCGCGGGAGGTTGAGGTCCAACCATCCGGCGCCGTGCGAGTGGTCAAGTGATCCGGACGTGGATCAATGATGGCAGCCGCAGCCGTGGCCGCACGAGCCGGAATCGAAATCCTCGGCGTTAGGCACGCGGCCGAGTTCAAAAGTCTTGCTGACGAATTGGCCGACTGACTCCTGGACCTTGTGCATCTCCTGCTGCGCATTGAGAAACCCGCGTGCGACCGGGTTGTTGAGGAACTGTTCGCGTTGCTCTTCAAATTCGGAAGCTTCTTCATCCGAAAGCTGGAGTCCCTGCTGTTGTTTGTGGCGCAGGTATTCTCCCCGCTCGCTCAGGAGCTGATACTGCAACTTGGCTTCGTCGTTGGCCATGAAACTCTCGATCTGCTGCCGCATCGTTTGGAATTCCGGCTGATCCAGGATCGTCTGGCATAACTCTTTGGTTTTCTGGACGACGAGGCTCTCTTCAGTGGTGGTCTGCATATTTCAGTAGTGTGTTGACTTGGCGAAGCCAGTGCTCGGTCTGCGGACTGGGCTGTCGGCTCCCGCAATAGAGCACAGCGCGTCGGAACCGCAACAAAAATTCGCGGCAACGCGTCTCGATGTCCCCTCAGTCAAGGTGGGGCGAGGCTCCTGCCGAGCCAATGCCATCGAAGAAAGGCTCCGCAGGAGCGTCGCCCCACCGTCGTTGACTGTGCAGACCGTGGGATTGACGACAGATCGACCGGAGAACCGTAGCGCAGATTTTCAATCTGCTGTATCGCCGATTTCCAATCGGCAGGGCGCCGGCAAGTCCCAGCGGGCTCGGACTGGGAGACGCCCCGCAGAAT
>VHCZ01000189.1 GCA_016871535.1 Verrucomicrobiota bacterium | reverse complement strand
CGGCGCAACCCGAAGGGCGGCAGTTCTTTTTCGCCAGACTTCGTTGCTTGCTCCTTACAGATCCACTTCGGGATATGCTCGTCGCTCGCGCCTCGTCTGGCCGAAAAATCCCTTGCCGCGAACGTGAGCGTATTTATGAAATGGACCACTAAGCGCGGCTTGTCATCGCTCGTTGAGCCGGCTCCGAAATTCCACGGTTCTTTCGAGACGCACGGTCTTGCCCTTCGCTTCGATCACGCGAACGGTCTTTCTCCGTGTACCGCTCAGACGTCCGGAACGGCCGAGCGGAAATCCGGGAGAACATCGGCGGTCACCGAGCGAACGCGCGGAAAAATCCTCCTCCTCCGTCACGACGCTTTCGCTCTGCCACCTGGGCATGCGCGAAGGACTTTGCCGTGGGGATTGATCAACACGAGCGTGGGCCAGGCCCGGGCGCCGTACGATTTCCAGACTTGAAAGTCCTTGTCGTTGACTACGGGATGCTCGATCTCATGGCGCTGGACCGCTTCGCGGATGTTGGCGGTTTCTTTCTCATTTTGGAATTTCGCGGAATGAACTCCGATCACGACCAGTTCCCGGGCGTATTTCGCCTCCAGCTTTTTCAGATCGGGAATGATGTGCATGCAATTGATGCAACAGTAAGTCCAGAAGTCCAGCAGCACGATCTTGCCGCGCAAGTCCGCGAGCGCGAGCGGGCGCGCCGTGTTCAGCCATTCGAGCGAAGCGGGGAACTCCGGCGCCGGCGCGCGGCCTTCAAAGGGAATTTCGGGCTTGGCGGACGTCGCCGCAGTTTGCGCCAAGGGAGTGACCGGGGCGGCGATCCGAAGGCAGCACGAAACCAGGAAGAGAAACGAGAGTCGGCGCATAAAGATGGGGAGAAACCTACACGGCAGGCGCCCTGATAACCAGAGGAAGCTGAGTCAACCGCGGATTACATGGATCACACGGATAGGATCGCTTCTCCATCCGCAAAATCCGTGAAATCCGCGGTTGAAGAATGAGCAATAGCGAATCTCCCCGAGTCTCACGGCGCATCCAGGTTGATCCAGAGCGCGCGGAAGCGTTTGGCGCTGTCGTCTTTCAAATCTCTGCAATCGGTTCCTCGGATTCTGCCGGAACCATCGTCACTCAGGATCTGGATTTGCGGCGTGGCCGTGGACGCGGCGGTCGGATAAACCACAATCGCTTCCGGGTTGAACCGCCGCAGATCGACTGAGCGGACCAATTCAGGCTGGGTGGATTTGCCATCCCAGAGAAACAACCGCGCTTCGCCTTTTCCCCCGGCGTAGGCGCCAGACGCAATCAGATAACGCCCGTTCACGGCGGCGATGTCCCGGATGCCCAGTCCCCCTAAATCCAGGAGGATGGGTTCACCGAACCTTGCCCTTTCTCCGGAAACAAGGCCGTCGGGATTCAGGAGCGGCAGCAGGAGCGCACGCCCTTGCGGAACCGGGTTTCGAAACGTGATGAGGAGGCGGTTGTCAGGCGAGGCGGCGAGTCCTTCAATATTGAGGCCGCCCCGATCCTTCGGCGCGAGTTTGGCGGCGGCGGTAAAGTTGAACCGTTTCAATTCCGGCGCGGCGGCAAGGTCCTTGATCAGGTCTTTGTACGGTTTGCCAACAAGATGAATGGCAACGCGGCCAGTCTCGACGTCGAATCGCGTCGCGAAAAACCGGCGGCGGCTCGGACGCTCTTTGCCTTCGCTGTTTCGGGCGTGCGAGGTGATCCAATAAACGCGGTCTCCGAGCGGGGCGGCGCCTTCGATGTCCGTTTCGGGTGAATCTTTTTGGAGGTCCAGCAAGCGGGACAAGTCGAACTTCTCGGCGGGCAGCCCGCCGAGGTCTCGCCGGTAAACTCGGATCACGCTGTCCTCATCATTCGCAACCGCGAAAAAGTCCGGGCTGATCGCCACGGCCGCCGAGCCGTCGCACATGCCTTGATAAGTCTGGACGGGCGGCGAGCCGGGGTTCGAGCAAGCGGAGGTGACGCCGAGGACGCAGGCGAGGACTAAGAAGAAGCGTGAGGCGAAATGATGGTCCAAACCCGCCCTCAGCGAGACGGAGGTGCGGATCCTCACTGACTCCAATGGCGGAGAATCACAAGAGGTTAGCAGCCCGTTCCGCCTATTCTCAAAGGAGGTTCGCGAGATCATGAATCGCAATGTAATCGATTCTTTGCCGTAGCCAAACGGTTTTGGAATGACTACACATGACGCGGCACGGCAAAGCCGCGCCTCAGAGTCGTTGAATCGTTACAACGTCGAAACGTTGAAACGTTGACGAGTTCATGTCCGATGGCGGGTTGCCAGCAATCTATGCGTCAGGAGAGAGACACGAGATTAATGCGCGCGGACCGCGGCGGAACTGAAACCGCGGCTGTCAGACTTCGCGTGGACCCACGCCTTGACCCCTCCCAGGAGGGGAACAGGCTGGCGGCGCTTGAAAGCAGGCTCCCCTCCCGGGAAGGGGTCGGGGTGGGTTCGTGGACCCTGTGCATTGTTCGAAACCCAAGGCGACGCTCCAAGAACCTCTGGGTAGCGCGAGCGTGTCCGCAGCGAGCCTATTTGGACGTATTCAAAGCTCGTGGAACGGCTCGCCGGGACGGACTCGCCCTACCTTGGTGGCTTGCCATGCTTCTGGGGCTGGTTCTTGCAACGCGAGGCGTGGTGGATTGCTGGGCGGCCGATAAGAATCCCTCGGCGGAAGTCAAAAGCGCCCTGCAACAACTCGCTTCTCAGGCCAACTACAGTTGGACTTCAACGCCCAAAGCCGAACCGAAATCCTCGCTGACGCGCCAGGGACCGACGCATGGGCAGACGGAAGCGAACGGCTTCACCTATTTCCGATTCACCCTGGAGGGCAACGCGGTCGAAGTCGCTTCGAAGGGCGGGCAAAGCGCCATCAAAACCGAGACCGCGTGGGAGTCGGCCAGAGAGTTGACCGGGGATCGCGAGTGGATTGCGCGCCGGTTGCAGGACTTCAAGCCGCCGCACGCCGAAGCCGAGGAGCTCCTCAAGATTTGCAGAACTCTCAAGGCGGAGCGAGGCGGGGCTTACACAGGCGACTTCACGGCGGAAGGCGTGAAGAACCTTTTGCTCAGCCGCAGCCGCGTCGAGTTCCTGGCGCGCGTGTCTCCGGGCGCCAAAGGCACGGCGAGATTCTGGGTGAAGAACGGGATGCTGGCGAAGTACGAGGTCAATCTCCAAGGCAAGATTCTCCTGACGGATCATCAGCAAGAATTCGCCATCAACCGGACGACCACGGTGGAGATCAGTCGGGTTGGTTCCACCCAGGTCCAGGTGCCCGAGGAGGCGAAAAAGAAGATTGCATCTCCGTAGCCGGTGGCAGGGCCGGATTTCTCCTCTCCCAGCCAGTGAGTGGCGCGGTCGCCGGCGCAACATCAATGGCTGCTCCGGGCTTTGGTCGGTGAGATCAACTGCATTGCTTCAGAACAAGCTTCTCCTCGGTCCGCCGCTTTACGAACGCCCGCTCACGCTCAAGAACGGCGCGGTGGTCGTCTTTGGGCTGAATTAGCCCGCGGCTAGTGATGTGTCTCACAAATGGCTGGAGTTATGCCGCAAGGGATTTTGGCCTCCCGCGCTGGTGAACTGGGTGAGGGACCGGCCAAACCCCGACTTTGATTGGTGGTGAGCAAGGGCCGCAGCCGCATCGTGACAGCGTTACAACGTTAAATCGTTAATTGTTGCGAGAATTTGAAATTACTGTAAGTGCGCGATGAAATTCTGGACGCTGGCACTGGTGGCAAGTTATCCTCACTGAAACATGAAAGCCACACATCCCACACTGCGATCGATCCTCGGCAAGTTGCCCGTTACTCTTACTCCTTCCTCCCGAACAAACCCCCTCACCTCATCCCTCTCCCACTCGGAGGGGGAGAGGGTGTCCGCAGGACGGGAGAGAGGGCCGTTCAGCCGTTCAACGCCAGAATCTAAGACGTGGCTGGCATCCTTCCGAACGGCCACCGTTCTCTTCCTGGCTTCGCTCTTCGCGTTCCAGGTTTCGGCCGCGGACGTTCCTGCGGGGATCTGGGTCCGTCCGGGCTTCACGTTGACCGTGGCGGAAAACACCATCAAGACCCCTCGGTTCATGGCCACGAATCCTGAGGGCGTTCTTTTTGTCAGCGTTCCCAGCGCCGGCAAAATCATGGCTTGCCGCGACAAGAACAACGATGGGGTTTACGAAAGCGTGGCGCCGTACGTCGAGGGTCACAACCCGAAGAACATTCTGCAAGGCTTGGCCTGGCACAACGGCTGGCTCTGGTTCGCCGAAGTCTCCGCGATCTACAAATCCCGCGACACAAATGGCGATGGCAAAGCCGATGAAGTCGTCAAAGTCGTCAGCGAAGACAAACTCCCCATCACCGGCGGCGGGCATCGGTGGCGCGCCCTGTTGATTCATCAGTCACGCATTTACACGCACATCGGCGATCAAACGAACGCCACGGATGAACCCATCGATGCGAACGAACGGAAAAAAATCTGGAGCTTCGCGCTGGACGGCTCCGACAAACAACTCTTCGCGTCGGGCTTGCGCAACACCGAGAAGTTCGCGATCCGACCGGGCACCGAGGAAATCTGGGGCGTCGATCACGACATCGACACGCTCGGCGAATCGATCGAGGGCAAGGAAAAGAAATTCGGCCAGCCGATCACGGACCACAATCCTCCGGCCGAACTCAACCACTACAAGAAAGGCGGCTTCTACGGGCACCCGTACATTCTGGGGAAAAACATCCCGAACTTTAATTTTCTGAAACGGCCGGACCTTGCGGAACTTGCGTCCAAGACCACGATCCCCGAATGGACCATGGCCGCCCATTGTTCGGGCAACGGCATGTTCTTCTATCACGGCAACAAGATTCCTAATGCCCGGGGCGACGCCTTTGTGGCGATGCGCGGCTCATGGAATGCCACTCAGAAATCCGGCTATTGCCTGGCGCGAATTCTGTTCGAGGACGGCCATCCGTACGGCGAACAGAAAATGGTGAACTTCCTCAAGGGCGGCACGGAAGTGCTGGGGCGCCCGGCGGATTGCCTGGAAGCGCCGGACGGCTCGATCCTCATCAGCGACGACACGGGCAACAAGATTTACCGGCTCTCCTACGCGGGACAATGACGAGGAGGGTCGAGCCGATCCGGGATCGGATAAGTTCAGCGTCTCGTTGTTCCCTTGCACCGAAATGCACCTCGAAAACACTTGAAGCGGCACTTCGGCGATTGAGTTGGAAGATAGCCTTCGGGCGGCTTCGGAACAATCCATAACTGAGCGACCTCTCCTGTCCGGCCATTCTCGGTTTGCCTTCGGTAGGGCGAGCCTGTCCCCAGCGAGCCGCCTCCGACGTGTTCCAATACGTCGGACACGGCTCGCCGAGACGGACTCGCCCTAGCCCCCTAGCCCCGCGGAGCCATTCGCTTTCAGCGACGCGCCGACCGGCGGGGCGCCGCCCGAAACACGCGAGGGGGCTTATGCCTCCCATCGCCTACTGAACAGCGAAAGCCGATCTGGCGAAGTTCGGCCCGGATGCGTTCGATCTGGTCGGGCGACAGAGGCCGAACCGGCCGGCGGAAAACCGGCGAGGGGAATTTGCCCATCAACCAGCGCGCCACTTTCATGCGTTGGTGCGCGCCGCAACCGGGTTCGCCGAAATTATAAATGACGCGCGCGAGCGGCGCGACCGTTTGCCGGGCTTTTTTCGCCCGGCGCAAATCTCCTGCCAGCGCGGCGTGGACCACATCAACCATGAGTTCGGGCGCGAAGCCCGCGAAGCCGATCAACGCGCCGTCCGCGCCGTCGAGCAAAGTCGGGAGCAGAAATTCATCGTGGCAAGTCAGGATGGAAACGCGGGGCGCCGCGTGCTTGAGCGTCTCGTAGTCGTAAAGCCACCGGGCCATGTCGCGCGTGCCCATCTTAATGCAGACGACTTGCGGAATCTTCACCAGTTCCAGCATCTCCTTCAGCGAATAGCCGGCCTTCGTCCACGCCGGATATTGGTGAACGATGATCGGGATGTCTGCTCCGGAGGCCACGTCCTCGAAGAATCCCACGGCGGTGTCGAAGCCCCGGCCAAAGCGCAGCCAATGATGCGGCGGCATTAGAAGAATCGCGTCGGCGCCGGCTTCTTTCGCGGCGAGGGCGTGGTCGATTGCTTCCAGGCTTCCTTCCGCCGAGACGCCCGAAACCGCTTTCACGGCGCGGCCTGTCTTGCGGGACGTATCCTGGAGTGTTTTGGCCAGAATGCGCGTCACGCGCGCGCGTTCGCCGGGGCGCAGGGACATGACCTCACCGGTATGGCCGTTGCAGACGAGGCCTTTGATGCCTTCGACGCGGGCGAGTTCGGCGAAATAAGCGCGCAAGCCGTCTTCATCGATCGATTCGTCTTCTTGAAACGCGCACAGTGTGGCGGCAAAGACTCCGGCCCAAGGGTGCCTTTTCCAGTTCATTGGAGTGTTCATGGGGCAGTCATCTTCCTCAATTTAACCACGGATGGACACGGATGCACACGGATAATGAACGGAAGTCAGGTGAGAGGCGCGGGATGTCGTTTTTCAAAATCGAGGGTGCTTTGACATCCCAGAGGGATGCCAGAATGAGCCGACGCTTCAGTGTTGCTTGCTCAGCCGAGCCGGTAGGGTGAGCTGAGGCTGAACGTGTTGGGCAAGTGCCGAATTTCGCGCACCGCACCGTCTTCCAGCAGCACCTCCACGATATCGAATCGAATCCGAACGCGGGGGTTCTCCAGGAGCTTCAAGTAATCGAAGGCGGTCTGGGAGAGCAACCGGCGTTTGCGTGCGTTCACGGCCGCGGCGGGCCGGGTCCAATCTTCCGACGACCGGGTCTTGACCTCCACGAACACCAGACAATCGCCGTCGCGAAACACGAGGTCGATCTCTCCGCGCGGTGAGCGAAAATTGGCCGTGAGAAACTTCAGGCCGCGTTCTTGAAGATGTCTTTTGGCGGCGCGTTCGCCGAGCTTCCCGCGCTTGAGATGCTGCGGTTCGTCGGGTCGCATCCACCGCGTTTTGACTCGCTGCCACAGGTTCATCGTCTGAAAAGAGATTACAACCACGGATGGACACAGATGGACACGGATAAAGAGAGTTGGCGGTGAACTTGGAGATCGCACGCAGAGAGAGCGGTGGGTGGGTCCCCAAATCCGTGTTCATCCGTGTTCATCCGTGGTTCCTTTCTGCTCCCAAATTCGGGCCGGGTCCAATCTTCCGACGACCGGGTCTTGACCTCCACGAACACCAGACAATCGCCGTCGCGAAACACGAGGTCGATCTCTCCGCGCGGTGAGCGAAAATTGGCCGTGAGAAATTTCAGGCCGCGTTCTTGAAGATGTCTTTTGGCGGCGCGTTCGCCGAGCTTCCCGCGCTTGAGATGCTGCGGTTCGTCGGGTCGCATCCACCGCGTTTTGACTCGCTGCCACAGGTTCATCGTCTGAAAAGAGATTACAACCACGGATGGACACAGATGGACACGGATAAAGAGAGTTGGCGGTGAACTTGGAGATCGCACGCAGAGAGAGCGGTGGGTGGGTCCCCAAATCCGTGTTCATCCGTGTTCATCCGTGGTTCCTTTCTGCTCCCAAATTCAGACACGAGTGGGCGGTTCATTTCAGAAATCAAACAACTCCTGCTGGGACGGCTTCAGCGGCGCGAAACTGCGGCGGTGCAGCGGACAGGGGCCGTGCTGGGCGAGCGCGGCCAAATGCTCGGCTGTGCCATATCCTTTGTTCTTCGCGAAACCGTAAGCCGGAAATTGGCGGTCGTAATCCTCCATCAAACGGTCCCGCGTGACCTTGGCCATCACACTGGCCGCAGCGATGGAATAACTTCGCGCGTCTCCCTGGACCAGCGCGGTCTGCGGTAACGCAATCGACGCAACCGGTAAGCCATCCACAAGGACGTGTTCGGGCGGAAGCGTCAATTGGGCGAGCGCGCGGTTCATGGCCTGGTGCGTGGCCTGGAGGATATTGATCGTGTCGATGACGCCGACTTCGACGAGGCTCACCGCGGTCAGAATCTCGGCTTGCGTGGTGAGGAAGGTGAAAAAGGACTCGCGTTGCGCGGAGGTGAGTTGTTTGGAGTCATTCAGACCTTCGAGTGCTTCGGGCAGTCCGTTGCGAATCCACTCGACTGGCAACACGGCGGCCGCAGCTACGACAGGTCCCGCCAATGGTCCGCGCCCCGCTTCATCCACGCCGGCGATGCGGGTTACTCCTTTTGCGAGCAGCGCGCGCTCGAACTCGAAACGGTCGGTCTCCTTCATTGTTTCCTGAGCCGGTAAAATCGCGTTGCGTCGGCGAGAGCAATCGTAACGGTGTTGCCATTCAGAGCAATGCCCGGCGGAAGTGGATGCCGCACTTGCCAGTTGTCGAGCGGATCCGCCTCGATTGTTTGGCTGACGGCCTGCGTTGCTGCGCACAATAAAAGGGCGAACAGACACACTTGAAGAGGCAGTCTCAGGTGCAGTCGGTCAGCAAGGTCTTGCGTCCAGTCGTTCAAAACTTGGTTCTCCTTCCGCGTCGCAGGCTAATTTGCCATCAAACCCAGGCAAGAAGGAATTCAATGGCTTCTCCGTTTAACTTCGGTAGGGCGAGCCTGTCCCCAGCGAGCCGAGTCGGACGTGTTCCACGCACGTCGAGCGGCTCGCCGGGGACGGACTCGCCCTACCGTGCGGACGTTGGAGCGCAATTCGTGCAAATCTCCCGGATGCTTGTTACGATGCGCCGGCAAACACGATGAGCAGAATTGTCGGCATCGATCTGGGCACAACCAATTCGTTGGTCGCGAGTGTGGATTCCGGTTTTCCGTTTGTCATCCCCGATCGCGAAGGGCACCGGCTCACGCCGTCTGTGGTTCATTTTCCGGACGATAGCGGTCCGGCCCTCGTGGGGCACAAGGCCCAGAGGTTGCGGGTGCTGAAACCGGCAGAGACGGTCTATTCCGTGAAGCGCTTCATGGGCCGGCGGGGCAATGAAATCTCGCGCGAGCAACTCCGGGTCAACTATCCGCTCAGGACCCAAAGCAGCGAAGCGGTCGGGATCGACATCCGAGGCCGAGTGCTCAAGGCGGAAGATGTCTCGGCGGAGGTTTTGAAGAAGTTGAAGGCCGATGCCGAAACTTACTTCGGAGAGCCGGTGACGCGCGCCGTCATCACCGTCCCGGCGTATTTCAACGACGCGCAGCGCAGCGCGACCAAGAGGGCAGGGGAGCTGGCGGGTTTGACCGTGGAACGCATCATCAATGAGCCGACCGCCGCGGCCCTGGCTTATGGTTTGGACAAGCTGAAGGAACGGTCCAAAATCGCCGTGTATGACCTGGGCGGGGGAACGTTCGATTTGTCGATTCTGGAACTGACCGAGGGAGTTTTCCAGGTGCTCGCCACGCACGGCGATACGCTGCTGGGCGGCGATGATCTGGACAAACGCATCGTGGACTGGCTCGTCGAACGCATCCGAAAAGCCGGCGGGCCGGACGCAACGCAGGAGCCCGGTTTGATGGCGCGCCTCCGCGAGGCAGCGGAGGAAACCAAGATCAAGCTTTCGGATGTGGAGGAAGCGAGCGTTTCGCTTCCTTTCCTTGATTCACAGTTCAGCTTCACTTGCCCATTCACGCGGCGCGAACTGGAAGAACTCACGCGCGATATCATCGTCCGGACGCGGGAGCACTGCCTGCGTTCGCTGGCCGACGCCAAGCTGGAACCCGCGGATTTGGATCAGGTGATTTTGGTGGGTGGCCAAACCCGTATGCCGCTGGTGCGGCGTTTCGCGGCCGAGCTTTTCCATTGCGCCGAGTTCGAGGTGGTCGCCGGGGCGCTTCGGGTGGGTTCGGACTATCACAAATCACGCGGGCCGGCGTTGAACACTTCGCAGAACCCCGACGAAGCCGTTGCGTTGGGCGCGGCAATCCAGGCGGAAATCCTGGCGGGCGGTTTCAAGAATCTCCTGTTGCTGGATGTGACGCCGCTCTCGCTGGGAATCGAGACGTTTGGCGGCTTGATGAACGTTATCATCACGCGGAATTCCACCATCCCGATCAAAGCCGGCGAAGTGTTTACGACGGCGGTGGATCACCAAACGGCCATGTTGATTCATGTCCTCCAGGGCGAGCGCGAGCGTGCCAGGGACAACTGGAGTTTGGGGCGGTTCACGCTCGACTTTGAACGCGCGCCCAAAGGTGTGGCGCGGGTGGGCGTCCAATTTGAAATCGACGCTAACGGAATTCTGCGCGTGCTGGCGCGCGATCTCAAATCCGGTCGCCAAACCGTGGTCGACCTGAAATCCGCCGTCGATGTGAACGACGCGGAGGTGGAGAAAATGGTTGAAGAGTCCGTCGAGCACGCCTTCGAGGATCTGGCGGCGCGCCGCTGGATCGAAGCCAGGCTCCGGGCCGGCGATACGGTGGAGGCGACTCGCAAGGCGTTGGCTGAATGCGGCGCAGAGATCGCCGCCGACCTTCGAACGAGGATTGACGCGGCCGTGCTTGCGGTGACAGCCGCTTTGGATACTGAAGATCCCACCACGCAGGCCGGAAACCTGAACCAGATCAACGCCGCCATTGCCGAGTTGGATGATGCCACAAAACCGCTTGCAGACTTGCTGATGCAAAGAGCAATGGAGGCGGCGCTGCGGCGGCGCGGATTGATTCAAGGTTGAAGAGCGCGGGCAGTTTGCCCGCACAACCTCAACCTTCGGAAATTATCCGGCCCACTATCCGGATGTTGTCCCGGTTTTAGTGATGTGTCTCACAAATGGCTGGTATTCATTTGTGAGACACATCACGAGCCGGTTTCGCGCGTTGGCCTGCTGAATCCGGGACTACGTACGGGTAAAACAAGAATCGCTACGGGCAGGCTGCCCGGGCTCCTTCTTGAATCCGCCGGGCCTTGGGCCACTGAAGGCGGGTCACGCCCCTTGCTGAAGCTTCACATCCAGTTCCGAAAACGGATTATGGACAAATCCGCTCGCGGGTGCAGGCGATGCTGAGGATTTGGACACAGGTTGGCTTGACCTCGGGTGCTGGGCGGGAGGATAGACCGGGACGTTGTTTGGACCCGGCGAGTGGACGTGCAGTTTTTCAGGGCTGACGCCGGTCTCGCGGGGATTCTTGGCCCGTTTGTTCCGGGGCAACGGGCTCATCATGATGTTGATTCCCTTGCCGATGAGTTTCGCCGGCGCATCCGGGTGCCCGAAGGGAGCGAGTTCCCTGATGAATTTCTCCACGACTTGAAATCCCAGTTCCGTGTGCGCCATTTCGCGGCCGCGAAATCGAAGCGCGACTTTCACTTTCATCTCTTCGCAGAGAAAGTCGATGGCGTGGTGCAGCTTCACGCCGAAGTCGTGAGGATCGATTGTGGCGCTCAGTTGAATCTCTTTGACCTTGTTGGCGTGCTGGTGCTTCTTGGCCTCGTTTTCCTTTTTGGCCTGTTCGTAGCGGAACTTGCCGTAATCCACGAGCCGGCAGACGGGCGGAGCGGCGTTGGGCGCGATCTCGACCAGGTCCACGCCATGGCCGCGGGCCATGTTGATGGCTTCGCCCAGGGGAAAAACACCCATTTGATGGCCATCTACCCCGATCACGCGCACCTCACGGGCGCGAATCTTCCCATTGACCTTGACGAGCGAATTAGAGGAGAAGGAACTGCGAGGGGTGAAAGGGCGGCTCAAGACACCCTCTTCGGTTGAAGTTTATCCATGCTAGAATCCAGATGGTCTATTCATTGAATTAGACATCTAGTGTGATATTTAGCCGCCTCCGCGCGTTTCTGCAAGTCAAATATGGGCTCCAAAATTTTGTTGCGCGGGAGGCCAGAGAATGGTGAGCTAACGGCAGTTCCGAGAGAAAGCCAAACAGTTTCCGTTTCGAGCGCCGAACCAGTTCGCTCGAACTATCGAGATGATGCGCGTCAACTCAACTAAGAGCGTGTCCGAAAATTGCGCGGGGTCCTGCGGCGAGGGATTTTGGCTGTGGCCAAGGCGGCGAGGTCCGAGCATCCCCAACGCGGGCTGTAAGGACCGAGCCAACGCAGGCCACGGACAAAA
>VHCZ01000188.1 GCA_016871535.1 Verrucomicrobiota bacterium | reverse complement strand
GGTTGGCAAGGAGCTTCCCTGGTCCGATCATTCTGACTGCCTCGGTTGACACTCGCCGGACCCGCTCGTAAGTTCGCCGCCGATGTTCGAATTGGCCGCGCCTTACCAACCCGCCGGGGATCAGCCCCAGGCCATCGCCCGATTGACCGACGGCCTGTTCTCCCGAGCGAAACATCAAACGCTCGTCGGCGTGACCGGGTCCGGCAAGACGTTCACCATTGCCAACGTCGTGCGCAACGTGAACCGGTCCACGCTCGTCATCTCCCACAACAAAACTCTCGCCGCCCAGCTTTACGCGGAGTTCAAAAGTTTGTTTCCCAATAACGCCGTCGAATACTTCGTCAGTTACTTTGATTACTACCAGCCGGAGGCTTACATCCCGCGCACGGACACCTACATCGAGAAGGATTCGAGCATCAACGAAGAGATCGAACGCCTCCGGCTCTCGACGATGAATTCGCTGTTTTCGAGGCGGGACGTCATCGTCGTGGCGAGCGTTTCCTGCATTTACGGCATCGGCAGCAAAGAAGATTACGAGGCCATGGTCATCCCGTTGCGGATCGGGCAGGAGATCACGCGCGACCAGTTCCTGAGCCGCTTGGTCGATCTCCAATACAGCCGCAACGACGTGGATTTCAGCCGCGGCCATTTCCGGGTGCGCGGGGACACGGTCGAACTCTGCCCCGCGTATGCGGAGGACGCGATTCGCGTGGAGTTTTTCGGAGACCAGATCGATCGCCTGACGCGCTTCGAGCCGCTCACGGGCCGGAAGCTGGACGCCTTGCAAGCCATCACGGTTTATCCCGGCAAACAGTTCGTCACGCCCATGGACAAGATCAAGCGCGCGGTGCTGGGCATCCGCGAGGAACTGACGGAACGGATCGCGTGGTTTGAAGCCCGGGGCAAGCTCCTCGAAGCGCAGCGGCTGAAAATGCGGACTGAATACGACCTGGAGATGATGCTGGAAATGGGCTTTTGCTCCGGGATCGAAAATTATTCGCGGCATCTGAGCGGACGGGCGCCCGGCTCGCGGCCTTGCACGCTCTTCGACTTTTTTCCTTCGGACTATTTGCTCGTCATTGACGAATCGCACGCCACGGTGCCGCAGATCGGCGGGATGTACGAAGGGGACCGTTCGCGCAAAACGGTTCTGGTGGAGCATGGGTTCCGTCTGCCCAGCGCGCTGGACAACCGGCCGTTGAACTTTCAGGAATTCCAGCAAACGCAGAACCAGACCATTTACGTGAGCGCCACGCCCGGCCCCAAGGAGATCGGCTGGTCCAAGGGCCAGATCGCGGAGCAAATCGTGCGACCGACCGGTTTGGTCGATCCGACGGTGACCTTGAAACCTCTGAAAGGTCAAATCGATGATTTGATCCATGAAGCCCGGAAACGCGTCGAGGCGAAGGAACGTGTCCTGGTCACGACGCTCACCAAACGCACGGCTGAGGAACTGACCGATTACCTCCGCGACATCGGGATCAATGTCCGCTATCTGCACAGCGAGATCGACGCGATTGAGCGCGTGGAGATTTTGCGGGCGTTGCGCAAGGGCGAATTCGACGTGCTGGTGGGGATCAACTTGCTTCGCGAAGGATTGGACCTTCCCGAAGTCTCGCTCGTGGCAATCCTCGACGCGGACAAAGAAGGCTATTTGCGGTCCACGACCAGCCTGATTCAAACCGCCGGCCGCGCCGCGCGCCATCTGCACGGCGAGGTGATTCTGTATGCGGACGTGAAGACGCAGAGCATCCAGAAGTTTCTCGCGACTTCCGAGTATCGACGCCAGAAGCAGCTTGCCTACAATCAGGCGAACAACATCACGCCGCGCAGCGTGAGCCGTCCGGTCGAGGAAGGCCTCTCCTCGCAAAAGGAAAGCCGGGCGGCGGCCGTGATTCAGGATGCGGGCGGAAATTTTGACGTGACGGAAACAATTCGCGAACTCGAGGAGGAAATGCTCGCGGCGGCGAACAATCTGGAGTTCGAGAAGGCGGCGCTGCTCCGCGATCAGATCCGCGAGTTGAAACGGACCTTTGGAGGAAAGGCCGACCCCGCGGCGCCGCGCGTCACAACCTACCCCAAGGCCCGGCGCCGAGCGCGCAAAGCGATGATGCCTGATTGATGCGGCCCGCCTCATTGCTCGTAGCGCAGCAGAATTGTATTCCCTCCGTCAGGCGGGGCGAGGCTCCTGCCGAGCCAACGCCATCGTGGAAAACGTCCTGTTCCTTTCGGACCTGCACTCGGCTCATGAACCCGGCAGGGCGAGTCCGTCCAGGCGAGCCGAGTTCGACGTGCGTGGAACACGTCCGACTCGGCTCGCTGGGGACAGGCTCGCCCTACCGTCTGGTTCCTCTGCGGTTTTGAGGTTGAAGCGTCCGCAAAACGCTATACATACGGGACCGTGAAATACATCCTGGCCCTCGACCAAGGCACCACCAGTTCTCGGGCGATTGTCTTTGATCAGTCCGGTTCGATCAAATCCGTCGCTCAAAAGGAATTTCCTCAGTTGTTTCCACAGCCCGGTTGGGTGGAACACAATCCCGCGGACATCTGGTCCACGCAGGCGGGCGTCGCCGTGGAAGCGCTGGCCAATGCGCATTTGACCGGCCGCGACATCGCGGCGATCGGCATCACCAACCAGCGCGAAACCACCGTGGTCTGGGATCGCAGCACCGGCAAACCGATCGCCAACGCCATCGTCTGGCAAGACCGCCGCACGGCCGCGCTGTGCGATCGGCTCAAGGCAAAACGGCTCGAACCGCTCATCCGCAAAAAGACCGGGCTCGTCATCGACGCCTATTTTTCCGGGACCAAACTGCAGTGGCTGCTCAATCATGTGAAAGGCGCCCGCGAAAAGGCGAAGGCTGGCGCCCTGGCGTTCGGGACCGTGGACACCTGGCTGGTCTGGAACTTGACCGGCGGGAGGCGGCACGTGACCGACGTCACCAACGCCTCGCGCACGATGCTCTTCAACATCAAGACCGGCGAATGGGATGAGGAGTTGCTGAAAATCTTCGGCGTGCCGCGCGCAATGCTCCCGGAAGTGCGCAGCTCCAGCGAAGTCTATGGCGAGACCGAGTTGCTGAGCGAGCGCACCCCGATTGCCGGCATCGCGGGCGATCAGCAGGCCGCGCTCTTCGGCCAAGCCTGCACCAAGCCCGGCATGGTCAAGAACACCTATGGCACCGGCTGCTTCATGCTCATGAACACCGGGACCAAGCCGGT
Source organism: Verrucomicrobiota bacterium (assembly GCA_016871535.1). Taxonomy (NCBI): domain Bacteria; kingdom Pseudomonadati; phylum Verrucomicrobiota; species Verrucomicrobiota bacterium. The sequence goes on along the minus strand of VHCZ01000188.1, from coordinate 8,886 downwards.
CGCATCCAAGAACAATCTTCTGACGACCGTGGCGTGGAAGATTGGCGACCGGACCGAATACGCGCTGGAGGGCAGCATCTTTATCGCAGGCGCGGTCGTGCAATGGCTGCGCGACGGTTTGGGCATCATCCGTTCGTCCTCGGACGTCGAAGCGCTGGCGGCTCAAGTGCCGGATGCGGGCGGGATTTATCTGGTGCCGGCCTTTGCGGGTCTGGGCGCGCCGCACTGGGATCAGTACGCCCGCGGCGCGATTCTCGGCCTCACGCGCGGCGCGAACGCGCGGCACATTGCAAGGGCCGCGCTCGAAGGCATCGCGTTCCAGGTGCGGGACGTTCTGGCCGCCATGGAATCGGATTCCGGAATTCGTTTGAAAGAATTGCGCGCGGACGGCGGAGCGGCGCGCAACAATTTGCTGATGCAATTTCAGGCCGACTTGCTCGGCGTGCCGGTCGTGCGCCCGAGAGTTTCGGAGACGACCGCGCTCGGCGCGGCTTATCTTGCCGGGTTGGCGGTGGGTTACTGGAAGAACGAAACCGCGATTGCCGGGCAGTGGCAGCGCGACCAACAATTCCGTCCCCGCATGAAACCCGCTCTCAGAGCCAAGCTGGCGGTAGGATGGGCTAAAGCCCTTGACCGCGCCAAAGATTGGGAAAGCCGATAGCTCCAAGCCGGCGGATTTGATTCTCAACAGGAGGTAGCGGAGCCAACAGAGAAACCGCAAACTTAAATCGAGACCCGGACTTCGCAGCGAGGCCTTGTTCTCTGTGGCCTCTGTTTGCTCCTGTTGAACTCAACTTCCGTTGCAGAATCCATCATGACGCGTTCAGAAGCGCTCGCCGCTGCGCAGGAATCGGCCCGCGGCTGGGACGTGATCGTCATCGGCGGCGGCGCCACAGGATTGGGCACGGCCGTGGATGCGGCGGCACGCGGCTACCGCACGCTGTTGCTCGAACAAAACGACTTTGCAAAGGCGACCTCCAGCCGCAGCACCAAACTCATTCATGGCGGAATTCGCTATTTGCGGCAGGCTAATGTCTCCCTGGTGCGCGAATCGTTGATCGAGCGCGGCTTGCTGTTTCGCAACGCGCCGCACCTGGTTCGTTCCCGAACCTTCGTTGTGCCAAACCATCGCCGGCTGGACGCCGCGTACTACGGAGCCGGGCTGAAGCTCTATGATCTGTTGGCTGGCCGCCTGAGTTTGGGGCCCTCGAAGCTCATTTCTCGTGAAGAAACATTGCAGTTGCTGCCGACGTTGCGCCCAGAAGGCCTGCGCGGCGGCGTCCGATATCTCGACGGACAATTCGACGACGCGCGGCTTGCGGTTTGTTTGCTGCGGACGCTGGCTGATCTGGGCGGGACAGGCGCCAACTACGTGCGGGTCGTCTCGCTATTGAAAAGCCCGGGCCGCGTGTGCGGTGTGGCGGCTTGGGACGAGGAGAGCGGCAACGAATTTGAGATTCGGGCCCGCGCCGTGATCAACGCCACGGGCGTTTTCGCCGACGCCATGCGCCACCTCGACGCCGCGGATTCCCGGCCGCTGGTTACGTTGAGCCAGGGTGCTCACGTGGTGCTCGACAAATCGTTCCTGCCTGGCGACAGCGCGCTGATGATTCCGGAAACAGACGACGGTCGCGTGCTGTTTGCGATCCCCTGGTTGAATCGCGTCGTCGTCGGCACGACGGACACGGCGGTCGCGGAAGCCGGATTGGAACCACGGCCGCTCGACGAGGAAATTGAATTCCTGCTGCAACACGCGTCGCGTTACTTGACGAAAACTCCGACTCGCCGAGACATTCTCAGCGCGTTTGCCGGATTGAGACCGCTGGCGGCCACAGGCCGGAAACGGAACACTTCCGAAATCTCCCGCGGGTATGCTTTGAGCGTGTCTTCATCAGGCCTGATCACCATCACCGGTGGAAAATGGACGACGTATCGGAAGATGGGCGAAGCTGCCGTCGCGTTGGCGGCGGAAGTCGGCGGTCTGAAGAAGGCGCCGCCTCGAACGCGCGAATTGAAGTTGCACGGCTGGTCCGAGGAAGCGCGCGATGATTCACACTGGCGCGCATATGGCGCCGACCTCGGCATGGTGCAGGCTTTGCTCCAGGAGCATTCGGACTGGAATCAGGCGCTGCATCCCAGGCTCCCCTACACGTTGGGGGAAGTCGTGTGGGCGGTCCGCCATGAGATGGCTCGCACGGTCGAGGACGTGCTGGCCCGGCGCACGCGCGCGCTGATCTTGGATGCGCGAGCGAGTCTCGAGGCCGCGCCGCACGTCGCCGCGCTGATGGCGAAAGAGCTGGGTCGCGACGAGCGTTGGGTGGCCGAGCAATCGTCGGCCTTCGCCGAGTTGGCTCGCGGCTATCTGCCAGGACAAAGCAGGACGCAGCCATTTGCCGTCTCCAATCGCCTCTTTAACTCATTTAACGATTCAACTCATTTAACTTAGCCACAGCCGCGATTCCGTAACAATCGTCACCGATTTTTAGCTGGCGCTCACCGCGGACCCCAGGCATAAATAGCCGCGCAGCAAACGAAACCAGGCAAGTGCTATGACACGGAAATTACGCTACATGCGCGGCGCGGAATTTTTGGCGTGGGCGAGGCGCGAACGCCGAGCATACCTGCAGGGGTCTGTTAGGCGTGAGCAACGAAGTCCACGTCGAAAAGGACGGCCGCCCTGCGGGTTGCGCCAGATTTGTCTTTGGGCTTCGTGGCTCGTCGGTCCCAGACCCACTTCGGGGTATGCTCCCTCCTCGCGCCTCGCCCCAAGCCAAATCTGGCGCAACGCATGTCTCGTAATTTCCGTGTCACAGCACTCGCTGATGATGTTCCAACCGAAACCTGCCCCGGCTCTGCCAACGCTCGCCCGAAACGAGAAAAGCGGTTTCACCTTGATCGAACTGCTGGTCGTCATCGCCATCATCGCCATCCTTGCCGGAATGCTCCTGCCGGCGCTGAGCAAGGCCAAAGAACAAGGCCGCCGCGCGAAGTGCACGGGCAATTTGAAACAGATCGGTCTGGCCGCGTCGATGTACGCCGACGATAACAACAACTCGTTCTTTCATCTGAACGGGTCGATCCCAAACGACGGGCAGTGGACCTTGAATCCGCGCACCACCGCCATTCTGCCGAAAGAGCATCAATATGCGTATTGGGCCATCGGGTATTGGGACTATTACGGCGGCACGAAGGAAGTGTTCGGGTGTCCGAGCGCCAAGACCGTCGATGAATGGCACGACGACAATCGCTACTATCCGAAAGAGTTTTGGCGGAATTCCACCTACGGCATGCCTGGCAACCTCATCACGCCGTACAGCGCCGCCGCCGGATCCGGTTTTCTCAAGGTCAGCAGCTACAAAAGCCCGCAAACCACAATCTTCTGCCAGGACGCCGCCGAACAAAAAATGGAAGGGCCCGACGACAGCATCGGTTTGTTCCCGGGGAAGACTCAAGTGCTGGAGCAGTGGATTGGCAATCCGCCCGGCAGCGGCGGCCTGGGACGCTCCCTCTACAATGGCTTCCGCTTCGAGTGGGAATGGTGGCGGCATGGCCGCGTTTGCAACACCATCTGGGTCGGAGGCAATGTCTCCGGCATTAAGTTCAAAGACTACAAAGGCGTCGATTACCGCTGGTACACTGGCGAAGAGCCCAGGGAGCAGCCCCGATTCTAAGTGACCGCTCATTCCATGAACCGCAAGCAGGTAGGGCGAGCCTGTCCCCAGCGAGCCGATCCGGACGTGTTCCAAGCACGTCGAGCGGCTCGCCGGGACGGACTCGCCCTACCGGCGACGGGTTCATGGGCCTTTTCCTGGAAAATCTTCCTGGCACTGTGCGCCGCCGTTGTCCTTATTTGCGGTTGCAGCCGAGAAGCCGCGCCGCCGAAACCTCTCGCGATCGATCAGGCGCCCGCGAGTTTGCAGGAGGTCTTCAAAGGCGCCAGCCCGGAATCCAAGAAGTTGGTGGACGACGCGGTGGCCGCGCTTGGCGGAAAGGATTTCGCGAAAGCGTTGTTTGCGCTGCAAAGCCTGTCGGGCCGCTCGGATCTGACGGCATCGCAGCGAGACATCGCCTCCCGCTCGATGCTGGCGGTGAACCAGGCGCTGGCGGACCAGGCCAGCAGCGGCGATCAAAGCGCGCAACAGGTGCTGCAATTTCAAAGAAGCAACAAGTGACGAAACCTGAAACGAACAATCCTATGAAACTTCAACACCCTCCATTGCGTTCCCTCCTGGTGCCGGCCATCGCCTCGGCCTTGCTTTGCGCCTCGGTGCATGCCCAACCCTCCGGGCAATGGGATTTTGATAAGAGCGACCTTTCGGCGACCGCCGGCACGGCGCTTCAGTACCTCGATGGAGCAGGAGCCGCCACGGCTCAGCAGACGAAATTCGGAACCACCACGTCATTCGGCATTCCAGACATCGGAGGCACCGCCGCGCAAGTCATGAAATTCCCCGCCGCCGGCCCAGGCATGGGGTTCGCGATGCCCACGCCAAAGGCGGCGAATGGAGGTGGCAGCTTCGTCAACCAATGGACCCTGATTCTCGACATTTTGTTTCCAGCCGAGTCGGAGGCGAAAGTCCGCGCGATCATTGACACCGATGGCGGACTGTTCAATCCGGACTCGGACCTCTTCATTGGGGCCAACGGCGGGCTCGGCGTGGGCGGGCAGTTCGCCGGAAAGCTTTTGACGAACACGTGGTACCGCATTGCGTTCGTCGTGGATGCTCAAGCCAAGACCATTTCAAAATACATCAATGGGGTGCAGGTCGGCGTTCAACCGACCGATTCCTTGGATGGCCGCTGGGCCTTCGCGCCGGGGAGCAACGCCCCCTTGTTCGCGGACGACAATGATCAGACCACAGTGGGCTACGTCAACAGCATCCAACTGCGCGATGTCGCGTTGAGCAAAGCACAAATGCTGGCGCTGGGTGGGCCCGTGGCGGCAGGCATTCCGAAAGATTTGCCGCCGGTGCCTTCTTACATCGAACAAGCCATTCCGCTCACCGCCTTCGCGCCCAAGGGCACCGACATTGGATTTGTCCTGAATCTCGGAGATACCACCGTTCAGGACAGTTCGATCACGCTCAAGCTGGACGGCGCCGCCGTGACCGCGCCTTCCATCAGCCGCAGCGGCAAGCTGGTGACTGTTCGCAAAACAGGCGTCGATTTCGCTATCCCCTCCAGGCACACGATCGAACTCAGCTACACGGACAGCCTGAAAGGGGCGCAGACCGCTTCGCATCAGTTCGACATCGTCATCTTCTACGAAGACTTCGATGGACTGAAGTTGGAAGACAGTGTGGATGAATTGGCCGGCACGCCCGCCGTCTGGACCAAGACGCCACCGACCGGTTGGAAGATTGATGACAGCAAAATGCCTGGAAAGGACGATCCCGATGTGGGACGAACCGAGTGGGAAGGTTGGAGCTTCGCCAATCGGGAATTCTGGATTCGGGCGGACGATCAAACGCGGTCCCTGTTCACACTGGCCAGGAACACCGTCGCCATTGCCGACCCGGACGAATGGGATGATCGCGGCGCCCCCGTCCGAACGGTAGGTTATTTCAATTCCTTCCTGAGCACGCCAGCCATTCCCATTACCGGAGCCGCCGCCAACTCCATTTTCGTGCGCTTCGATTCAAGCTGGCGCCCGGAAGGCATGGATGACGCGGGTCCGGACGGCCAGCAGACCAACAATCAGACCGCGACGGTGATGGTGTCGTACGACGGCGGTCCCGCCGTCCAAATCTTCAAATACGATTCCGACCCGAAAAGCCCGACTTACAAGCGCGACGCGCAAAACGAGACCGTGATCGTCGATGCCAAGAATCCCCCCGGCGCCAAACAAATGGTGCTGACTTTCGGAATGACCAACGCGGGGAACGACTGGTGGTGGGCGTTCGACAACTTGATTGTCAACGTCGGAGTCAAGCCGCCGAGAATCACCCAGGAACCCCGGTCGCTCGAAGTTACGGCTGGCCAGTCGGCAACCTTAACTGTCGCGGCCGAAGGCGACTCGCTTTCGTATCAGTGGTTCAAAGCGGCGCCCACCGGGAAGGCCGCGATTTCGGGCGCGACCCGAGCCCAATTTTCTATTGCGTCCACCACCCTCGCCGACGCCGGTTCGTACAGTGTCGAGGTCAGCAACCCCGGCGGCAAAGCCACGAGCACAGCCGTGGACCTGAATGTCATTCCCAATCTGGGGGGCACGATCCTTTTCTCCGAGAATTTCGACAGCCTGGCTTTGAGCACGAACGTCAACGAAGCCTTGTTTGGCGCGAAGGTCTGGACGAAGAAGCCGCCGGCAGGGTGGACGATCGATGACTCGATGATGGCCGGCATTGATGATCCCTCGTCCGGCGTGACCGAATGGAAAGGCTGGAGTTTTGCCGACGCCAAATGGTGGGCCGCGACGGCTGGAGACCAAAGACGCTCCGAATTCACGAAAGCCAGCGGGGCGGCGGCCATTGCCGATCCGGACGAATGGGATGATCGCGCGCCGGCCAGCAGCCTGGGCACTTTCAACTCCTTCCTCAAGACGCCGCCCATCTCGCTCGCGGGCATCAAACCGAATTCGGCGGTGCTTCGCCTCAATTCGAGCTGGCGTCCGGAGGGTAATCAAACCGCCACGATCTCCGTGTCCTACGACGGGGGAGCGGCGGTTGACGTGCTGGTTTACAAGGAAACCTCGGACGACAAGACCAACGAAACGTTGGATTTGAAACTGAACAATCCGGCGAACGCCAAGACCATGGTGATCTCGTTCGGCCTGACGGACGCGGGGAACAATTGGTTCTGGGCCATCGATAACATCGTGGTGAAGGCCGAGCGCCCGCCGCTGTTTGCCGAAAACTTCGAAGGTTTGACTCTTGGGCCGAACGTGGAGGAAGGGATCACCACGGGCAGCGGCGGCGCCAAACCCAAGGTTTGGACCAAGACGCCGCCTTCGGGCTGGATTGTCAACGACGCCGGAGTGCCCGGCGCCGGAACGGACAATGACGGCGTGAAAGAATGGGCGGGGTGGAGTTTCGCCGACCGCGCCTGGTGGGCGAGCACCGCTGGCGATCAACAGCGCTCCCAATTCACGAAAGGCGTCGGCGCCGTCGCGATTGCGGATGGTGACGAATGGGACGACCTTCCGCGCGCTTCGGGAACGATGAACGCGTTCCTCAGCACGCGCCCGATCGACATCACCGGCCAGGCGGCCAATACTCTGGTGCTGCAGTTCGATTCCAGTTGGCGCGACGAGCCGGCGCAGAAGGCCAACGTTCGCGTCAGTTACGACGGCGCCGCGCCCATGGAAGTGCTGCGCTGGGAATCGGTCGAAACCAGCCCCAACTTCCATAACGACGCGGTCAACGAAACGGTGTCTGTGCCGCTACGCAATCCCGCGGGAGCCAAGAGCATGGTCATTACCTTCGGATACCTCGACGCCGGCAACAACTGGTGGTGGGCCATCGACAACATCCTGGTTTCGGCAGGAGAAGCGCCGCCTCCGGCCGTGGCGCCTGCGATTGCGACGCAACCTCAAGGAGCGACCGTGACCGCGGGCGCAAGCGTGACCTTGACCGTTGCTGCCAGCGGCACAGCGCCGCTTGCTTATCAATGGAAAAAGGGCGGCCAAAATATCGCCGGCGCAACTCAGCAAACCCTGAACTTGAGCAACGCACAAGTAACGGACAGCGGCAGCTACACGGTCGATGTCACCAATTCCGCAGGCACGGTGACCAGCCAGGCGGCGGTGGTCACGGTCAATCCGCCCGCCACGGCCCCTGCGAGAATCACCGACGGCCTCGCGGTGTATCTCAAGTTCGACGGCGATTTGAAGGACGCGTCCGGCAACAACATCAACGGCACGGCCGTCGGCTCACCGACGTTCGCCGCTGGCAAAGTCGGTTCGGGCGCCTTATCCGTGACGTCCAAAAAGGACGGCACATCGTTTAACTATGTCACTCTGGGAACGCCCGACGTTTTGAAGTTCGGCACGAACACGGACTTCACAGTGTCATTCTGGGCGAATTACAAGACCTGGACCGCCGATCCGTCGTTCGTTTCCAACAAAGATTGGAACAGCGGCGGCAACACCGGCTTCGTGATCGCGACGGCCGGTGACGGGCGCCTCCAATGGAATTATCGTGTCACGGGCGGCGCGGCCCGGAAAGATTATGACGGTCCGGCAGGAGCGTTCACGGGCGGTGGCTGGCACCACGTCGTGGTGAGCTTCGCGCGCAACGGAGACGCCAAAGCTTACCTCGACGGAAAACTGGTGAATACGTCAGCGATTGGAGCGAGCACGGGCACGATTGATTCTGGATTGCCGATCAACATCGGCCAGGACGGCACAGGCAAATACACGGACGGCGGCGCGGTCGGCGTCGATAACGGGTTAATTGATGAAGTGGCCATCTGGCGCCGAGCGTTGGACGCGACGGAAGTCCAAAAAGTGTATGTCCGTGGATCAGCCGGCGTGAGTTTCGATTCCCCGGCCTTGACGGACGACCTCGCGGTTCATCTGACGTTCGACTCGGATTTGAAAGACTCGTCGGGCAATAACCTTCACGGCGCCGCCGTCGGCGCCGTGTCCATCGGTCCGGGCAAGATTGGAACGGGCGCGCTGGTCGTGAACTCGAAGAAAGATGGATCTTCGTTCAATTATGTCACGCTCGGGATGCCCGAACTGTTGAAGTTCGGAACCAACACCGACTTCACCGTTTCGTTCTGGGCCAATATCAAGACCTGGACCGCCGATCCGTCGTTCGTTTCCAACAAAGATTGGAACAGCGGCGGCAACACCGGCTTCGTGATCGCGACGGCCGGTGACGGGCGCCTCCAATGGAATTATCGTGTCACGGGCGGCGCGGCCCGGAAAGATTATGACGGTCCGGC
>VHCZ01000187.1 GCA_016871535.1 Verrucomicrobiota bacterium | reverse complement strand
CCGAAGGGCGGCAGTTCTTTTTCGCCAGACTTCGTTGCTTGCTCCTTACAGATCCACTTCGGGATATGCTCGTCGCTCGCGCCTCGTCTGGCCGAAAAATCCCTTGCCGCGAACGTGAGCGTATTTATGAAATGGACCACTAAGGTCCGAGTGAGTGTCACTCGCGAGGGAGATTTCGCGAAGGTCGCGGTCGCTGATCAAGGCATCGGAATTCCCGAGGAACAACTGCCGTTGGTTTGGGAGAAGTTCTATCACGCTCTCGCTCCGGAAGCGGCGGACGTCGCCGGCAGCGGACTGGGCCTCACCATCGTCAAACACATCGTCTCCATGCATGGCGGCGAAGTTGATGCCACGAGCGAAGTGGGCCAGGGATCGGTCTTCTCCTTCACCTTGCCGCTGGGCAGAGCTCAGTAATCAGTATTCAGTGTTCAGTATTCAATCATGCCTGCCACTGACAACTGATCACTGACAACTGATCACTGACAACTGATCACTGACAACTGAATACTGATCACTGAATACCGATCACTCCCCTCCCCTACCCAGCCCCTCGTACAACCCGGCCAGGCGCCGCGCGTGTTCATCGTAAGCGGATTCAAACAATTCTTCCGACCGTTTCGCTCCAACGACCGCCGTCGCGCTCAGAACTTTCGGCGGACTTCCAGCGCGAGCCAAACGCGAGGCGACTTCCGCCTTCAGACAGTTGACCAACAAACATCCGCCCACCGTGGAGCCAGGCGACACCGGCGTCTCCAGGCCGTCGATCGCCACCATCGCGTCACCGGCCGGCGCGCCGGTGTCGAGCGCCAGGTCGGCAAAATCCTGGAGCTTCTTTCCCGACGGATGCTGGCTTTTGCTGGCTTCGGAATGTTTGCGGCTGATGATGGCGACGACTTTGAGTCCGCGCTGCTTGAAACCGGCCGCCATTTCAATGGGCACGATGTTGCACCCGCTCGACGAAGCGACCAGCGCGGAGTCTTTGGCCCAGAGATCGAAGTTCCGCAAAATGCGGTCGGCCAGTCCACTAACATTCTCCAGGAACATTGCTTGCCGCTGTCCATTCGGGCCGACCACAAGATTGTGGAAACTGAGCGAAAGTTCGACGATGGGATTGAAGCCCGGGAACGAGCCATAGCGCGGCCACATCTCCTCCACGAGAATCCGGCTGTGACCGGAGCCGAACAGGTGGACCATGCGCCCCGCCAGAATCGTCTCCGCAAACCAATCCGCGGCCTGGCGAATGGCGGGCGCTTGCCGTTCGACGTTCGCGATCAATTCGCGGCACTTGCTCAAGTATTGCGCACTTGGATCCACGAACCAGAACGCTACTGGATGAAATGGCTGGAGAAAAGCCTGATCGGCCTAGTCCTGACTCGCGCCCAGTCGCGCCCAAAGTAGGGCAGGCTTCCAGCCTGCCTCTGGAGATTGGAGATTGACATGAAGAAATCCCAAAGGGATTCCCGGCCAAATGCACTCCTCTCACACCTGCCTGGTTGCCCAGCGCGCCACGGCCTAACTCCAGGGACAGGCTGGAAGCCAGTCCTACTTTACAGGAAATCAATCGCCACGACTTCGTGGTCGAGGATGGACGGCACCACGAGGTCCAATGAACTGACGCCTTCCACAAACGCGGCGGGTTTGCCGCGCACCAGCAACTGAGCTTTCTTCGGCCGTTTGCCTTGCGGCAGCCGGATGCGGACGCGCTGTTCGCCCAGCGGGAACAATTCCCGGAACGGCCCTTTCATCATCATGGGATTGGTGAGGTTGACGAGGTGAATCGTCATGGAGTCCTTTTGCAGCCACGCGGTCACGTCGAGAACGCCGGGGCCCGTCACGACGACTTGCCGTTCCTCGTTCGTAGCCCATTCAATCGCGTTGCGCAGCAGCCGTCCGTGGTCCAGGCACAGGACTTCCCAAAACGTGCGGTCGATGTCCTACGGAAAGTACACGATTCGCCCGCGACCTAACTCGCGCAGAAAGACCTGCGTTTTGTCCGTCTTCACCACGCGCGGATAAACCTTTTCCATCGGCAGGTCGGGGTAAGAGGGAATCAAGGTCAGCGGGGTGCTGTAAAACCGCTCGACCGGCTCGACCTCCACGCGCCAGACGCCGTTGATGATGCGCGGCGCGTCTTCAAGGCCCGCCAAAACCGGATGACGTTTCCCCGTCGCCGAATCGTTCTCCAGGCGAAGATAGGAATTCTGCATCGGTCCCTCGACGCGTCCCTTGGTGGAGACTCCAAACAAATGAATGTGCTGGCGCCGCGCCGGGTCGGACGGATTGTTCGTTCTCGGCAAGTCGAGCCCGGTTGCGAGCTTGAAGTGCTTCTGGCAATGCTCGCAGTAGCACATGCCCGAACCGTCCCAGCGATTGATGAAAATTCCATCCACGCGGTACAGCGACATGATTTCTTTGTGGACCTCGGTCATGTGCTCGAAATTGTAGGGACCGAGCCCGCACGTGACCCACAATTCCGGTGAAGCCCAATGCCGGCGCGGCTTGCCGTCCGCTGTCACCGCGATCCAATCCGGATGCGCCTCCTTCACGTCGTCGTACGTGGCGTGCGGATCCGTGCGCGCGATCACGACCATGCCGAGCTACCGGCAGACTGCGACCAGATCTCCGAACGGGTCCATCTCGCCCAGGAACTGGCTGCGATGATGAAACGGGATTTTCGTCGGATAATATGCCACACATCCGCCCGCGCTCAGGCAAGCGGCGTCCGAATGCGTGCGTTTGAAGTAGTCGAGCCAGAACTTCAGATCGAACTTGCCCGTGTCATCCTCGACCAGCGTCAATTGCGCCCAGCGCATCGGACGATCGAACCAACCGGCAGAGGGCGCAGCCGAGGCTTCCGCCGCTTCGGTGTTGGAGTTCGCCGCGTTCAACGCGACGGCCGCTGACAAGACCGCCGACGATTCCAGAAATTCCCGACGAGACAGGTGGTGCTGTGAATCCATAATAGTTTTCTCCCACGAAATGTGGGTAGCGCGGGTGATCCGCCCGCCTCGTTCGGTGACTCGCCGAACGAAACGGAAGCACGCTCCCGACTAAGAGCGTGTCCGAAAATTCCGCGGGGTCCTGTTTTCGCGCCAAAGGCCGGATGGCGAGGCGCGACGAAGGAGAATATCCTCCCTGGATCTTCGACTGAGGAGCAACGAAGCCAGGCGGCCTTTGGCGCGAAAACCCTCCGGGCGGCGGGTCTTTTGTCCGTGGCCTGCGTTGGCTCGGTCCTTACAGCCCGCGTTGGGGATGCTCGGACCTCGCCGCCTTGGCCACAGCCAAAATCCCTCGCCGCAGGACCCCGCGCAATTTTCGGACACGCTCTAAGAGGGGGAGCCAATTTGTCTTCGAGATCAACCGCCATTCCGTCGGGCGTGTCCCCCGACGGCACAGGCGTGTCGCCTGTGCTACCCAAGATCGAATTTTCAGACACGCTCTGAGCGATTATTCCCAGTCCCCGCAATCAAGATCGAGCCAAATGTCAGCGGCTCACTCCTCAAATTGCAGGATGACGCGGAAGCCGATGGCCTCTTTTTGGCCGATGAAGCGCAGGTTCGGTTCCGGCGGCTCGAAGGCATGGTAGGAAACTTCGCCGGAGCGTCCGCCCCCCAGCAGCATCCAGGTGGTCGGAGCCGGGCCTGGAGATTCAGAGGGTCGTAAAAATGCAGGCACCATTCCCGAACATTGCCGTCCATATCGTAAAGACCGAGCGAGTTGGGTTCACCCATTGCCAGCGGTTTGACAAAGCGGCGCGCGTCGAATCGCTCCTCGCGATACTTGTCCCGGTAATGATCCCTGTGCCATTCCTCCTGGCGCGGGAAATGCCGATGGTGACGGAGTGGTTCTTTCCGACTTTTTCCAGAACTCTCCCGCGGTCCGGTAACCTCGACCTTCCTCCTGGACGAACCGGGCAAAATCCATGACCCGCGTTTCCCAGATGCTCCAGTAGAGCCCGTCCTTCCAACTCATGTGTTGGAGAATCACGAGCAAACCGTCCGGCTTCCGTTCGCGAACGCTATTCGCGAGCGCATTCATGCCCGCTTCATCCTGCACAGGTTTCGATTCTGTGGTGAGATCGATCGCCAGCCGATGGGAGGATTTCTCCAGCCTTTCGCGGTATTCCTTTTGGTGGGCATCACCCTTCGTTTGGCAAAGTTGCTCCTTCTCTTGCGTCTCCACCCTCGGAACGTTCCGCGTTTTGTCTTTCCGCGAGCTTGACCTTTGTCTGAAACCCGCCACATTACGCGGCTCGATTTTGAAATCCGCCCACGGATGGTAAATTGGAAGCCGTGGCACGGGTTTTGGAAAACACTGATTTAGAAGCAATGCAACACATTCGAAACATCGCGATCATCGCGCACGTGGATCACGGCAAAACCACGCTGGTGGATTGTCTCCTGAAGCAATCCGGAACCTTCCGCGCCAACCAGGCTATCGCCCACGAAGAGCGCATCATGGACTCCATGGACCTGGAGCGCGAAAAAGGCATCACCATCCGCGCCAAAAACGCCGCGTTCAAATACAAGAGCTACCACGTCAATATTGTCGATACCCCCGGCCATGCGGATTTCGGCGGTGAAGTCGAGCGCGCCATGAGCATGATCGATGGCGTCCTGCTCGTCGTCGATGCGGCGGAAGGCCCGCAAGCGCAAACGCGATTCGTTTTGCGGAAAGCTCTGGAAGCCGGCGCCAAGCCCATCGTCGTCATCAACAAAATCGACCGCGAAAATGCCAATCCGAAGAAGGTCCTCGATCAGGTCTTCGACCTCTTCATTCAGCTCCACGCCACGGACGAACAGCTTGATTTCCCATTTGTGTACGCGAGCGCGAAAGAAGGCTACGCCAAGGCGGAACTCGATCACGTCAGCGGCACGATGGAACCGCTCTTCGACGCGATCATCAAACACGTGCCGCCGCCGCGCGCGTTCGCCTGTGATGGTTTCCAGATTCTCGTCGCCAACCTCGACTACAGCGATTACCTGGGCCGGATCGCCTTTGGAAAAATTTACTCCGGCAAAATCAAGGCCGGAGACCAGGCCATTTGCCATCATGCCCACGGCACCAAGACCGCTGGCAAGATCACGTGCATCTATCACTTTGAAGGCCTCAAGCGCGTCGAAATCGCCGAAGCGCACGCTGGCGACATCGTGGGCCTGACCGGTTTTGAGGAGGTGTTCATCGGCGAGACGATTGTCGATAATCCGGACCGCCCGCCGTTGCCCGCCAAACCCATTGATCCGCCGACCATTCAAATGGAATTTGCGGTGAACGACGGCCCCCTGGCCGGCCAGGATGGCAAGCTGGTCACCGCGCGCCACATCTGGGAACGGCTCGGGAAGGAAACGCGCACGAACGTCGCCATCCGGATTGAGCAGACCAGCGATCCAAAAATCTTCGTCGTGAGCGGACGCGGCGAAATGCAAATCGCGATTCTGGTCGAACAAATGCGCCGCGAGAGCCATGAAGTGCTGGTGTCGCGCCCGGAGGTGATCTATCGCAAGGACGCCGCAGGCCATCTTCTCGAGCCCATCGAAAAATTGTTCCTGGAAATCCCGAAGGATTTCATGGGCCCGGTACTCGAGAATCTTTCGACTCGGAAAGCCGAAATCACGAACATGCACCACCACGGCGATCAGATCAGCGTCGAGGCTCTGATTCCGATGCGCGGCTTGATCGGGTTCGAGACCGACCTGGTGAATACGACGCGCGGCCTCGGGGTGATGAGCCATCTGTTCCACGAATATGGCGCGGACCGAGGCGAAATCCCGTCGCGCAAAAACGGTTCGCTCGTGAGCATGGAAGATGGCGACGCCACGGCTTACGCCCTGAACATGATTCAGGAGCGCGGACGCTTGATGGTCGAGCCGGGCGAGAAGATTTACCGAGGCATGATCGTGGGCGAAAATGCGCGCGACAACGATATCCCGGTCAATCCCTGCAAGACGAAGCACCTCACGAACATGCGTTCGCAGGGCGAAGGAAAAGGCATCCAGTTGGAGCCCGCCCTAAAGTTAAGCCTGGAACGCGCGCTCGAATACATCGGCTCGGACGAATACGTCGAAGCGACGCCAAAGAACCTGCGTTTGCGCAAGAAGATTCTCGACGAAACCCAACGCAAGCGCGCTCTACAGAATCGCGCCGTGAAGGTCGTAGCTGCCTGATCGGATGGTGTGGCGCTCTTGTTCTGGCGGAACGCTGCGAGAGTTTGTAGGCTGGGCTTCGGTGACACGGTTGAGAAGCTCAGATGTTGACCACAGAACAACTGAACGGCTTGATGACAGACCTCGATTCTGATCGTGTGGAAAGAACGACTTCGACCAAGAACACGGACAAGTTCGGGGAAGCTGTTTGCGCCTTTGCCAACGATTTCCCCAATCATCGACAGCCGGGATATCTGCTCGTCGGGATCGACAACACCGGCAAGCCTTGCGGACTGAAAGTCACTGACGAACTCCTGCTCGATCTCGGGGCTCTCCGCTCGGACGTCAATCTCGAACCGCTGCCTGCCTTGACGGTGCAGAGGCACATGTTGCCCGAAGGCGAGGTCGCAGTGGTGGAAGTGCTACCATCCGATCTGCCCCCCGTGCGCTACAAAGGCCGGGTCTGGATACGTGTGGGCCCCTCCCAGCGGGGAGCCAACCAGCAAGAGGAGCGGATTCTGACCGAGAAGCGGACGGCCCTGCAGAAGACCTTCGATGCCCGCCCATGCGAGGGATGCACGCTGGACGATCTGGTCATGGACTTGTTCCTGGTTACTTACCTCCCAGCCGCCGTGGCGCGGGAGATCATCCCAGCGATCCGCAACTGGCTTTGCCCGCGGGCGACATTTCCCCGGCGGGGTACGTGGTCATGCAGCACGCTGTCCGGGCCGACCGTCCCGTCAAAGCTTACCAGAAATGGATGAAGCGAATTCCTGAAGTCTATCACGAGGAAGTCCTGACCGACCCCAATGGGGGCGCTGTCTCGACTGAGACGGATCGAGAATGCCTTTCCACCGTGAAGCACTATCGTAGTCTGATGCCCATGGCCCAGGAGGCGCTCAAGCCCATCTTCCACCTCAAGGCGGCAGACGGCGCTCTGGGCGGGCACATCTACGCGGTTCAGGAGTGCTACGATGATTTCAAGAGACTGGCGAGCGCGATAGCACACAAATGCGGAGTTCCTCTGCCATGACTCCTGCCCCGCCCAAAAAGCTCATCGAAGGTTGCGCTCCCTCTGGGCAACAACGCTCGCACTTCCTCAATAGTTCGGGTCCCAAACCAGAAGGAAACACCATGACTACCCGCTTCTCCCGCCGACAAGTGTTGCAGTTGGGCGGCCTGGCCGCCCTCTCGCCCGCGGCGTTGTCCGCCCAAATTTCCGGTTCCACCACGGAATGGCCGCCGAAACTCGGCCCCGGCACGCCGAGGATTTGCTTGGGCGCCGGGCGCTCCGAGGAAGCCCACCTGCGCCAGTTGAAACAGGTCGGCGTGGATTACGTGCTCATGGGCGGGCCGCGCATTCCCTGGACGGAGGAAAGCTTGCGCCAGATCCTGGACCGCTACAAAGGCGGCGGCATCACCGTGATCAATATGATGATCGGCGGCATGAACGACATCATTCACGGCGGACCGAACCGCGACCGCGAGATCGAGAACCTTATCGCTTCCATCCGCGCCGCGGGCAAAGCCGGCTTGCCGGTCATTGAGTACAATTTCTACGCCCATCGACTGACCGAAGGCTACAAGGAGGAAGTTGGGCGCGCCGGGGCCGGCTACACAGCGTACGATTACGAGTTGTCCAAAAACCTTCCACCTCGCGAAGGGGTGGGCACTCACACGCGCGCTGAGCAGTTGAAAAGGGCTGAATACTTCCTCAAGGCGATCATCCCCGAAGCGGAGAAAGCCAACGTCCGGTTCGCGCTCCATCCGAACGATCCGCCCGTGCCCATGAGCCGGGGCTCCGAGCAACTCATGGACACGGTGGAACATTGGTTCGAATACCTCGACCTCGTGAAAAGCCCTTACAACGGCATGACCTTTGACTGCGGCGTCACACGCGAAACGGGCGCCGATCCCGTGAAAGTTTGCCGGACGCTCGGCGAACGCGACGTCATCAATCACGTCCACTTCCGCAATGTCGTCGTCCGGAAGCCCTACGTGGATTACACGGAGGTGTTCCTCGACGAGGGACAGGTCGATATGTTCGCAGTGATGAAAGAGTTGGTGCGACAAAAGTATTCGCGCGGGCTTTATCCCGAACATCCCCGCGCGCTCGACATCGATCGCGAACGCGGCATCCGAAACTCGTACCCAGGCGGGGGCGGACTCGTGGGCGAGATTTACAACGTCGCGTACACAAAGGCCATGCTCCAGGCCGCGTTGTCGCTCTGAGAACAGGGGAGCACACGCGCCTCGCGTGTTCCGGTCGGCGCCCTCGCCGACCGGAATGACCTCATCGGTCACTCACTATCGCATGACTTCTTTCATCGCACCTATGTGGTTGGCGAGGGCGCCAACCATGGCACGCGGGGCGCATGCACTCCCCTGTTCGAGTCAATAGATACGTCCGAGAAGCTATGACAACGACGCAATTCAATGTTCCTTCGACGATCCTCGTCGGTGGAGGTGTCAGTCAACAGCTCGCCGCGCAGGCTGCCCGCTTGGGAGGACGGCGAGAGTTGCTCGTGACGGACGCCACCATGGTGGCAAGCGGATTGGCGGGACGCTGCGTGGATCAACTCAAGGCCGCAAACATTCCTGCCGCCGTTTTCTCGGGCGTTCAGCCGGACCCAACGGACAAGAACGTCGCCGAGGGCCTGGCGTTGTTACGAAGGGAGAACTGCGATCTTGTCATTGGCCTCGGCGGAGGCAGCCCCATGGATGCCGCCAAGGTCATCGCCGTCGCGGCTACGAACGACGCGCCGATTCGCGAATTTGCCGGCTATCATCGCATCGCCAAGCCCGGCCTTCCTTTGATCTTGATTCCCACGACTGCCGGCACCGGCAGTGAGGTAACCAAAGTGGCAGTCGTCACCGACACCGAACGCGACGTAAAGATGATGATGCTCGACGCGCATCTGCTCGCGCGCGTCGCGCTAGTGGATTATGAATTGAGCCTGACGATGCCCACTTCTCTCACGGCCCACGTCGGCGTGGACACACTCACCCACGGCATCGAGGCCTACGTGTCGCGCAAAGCTAACGCGCTGACCGATCCGCTGGCGGCCGAGTGCATCCGGTTGACCGCATCGCATCTGTTTACCGCCTGGAAAGAACCGGGAAATCGCCCCGCCCGCGAGGCGATGATGCTCGCGGCCTGTCTTGGCGGGATGGCGTTTGCGAACAGCAGCGTCTGCCTCGTGCACGGGATGAGCCGCCCCATCGGCGCGATCTTCCATCTGGCGCACGGCCTGTCCAACGCGCTGCTGCTCCCGGAAATCACGCAGTGGTCGCTTCGCGGCGCTGTGCCGCGTTACGCGCAAGTCGCGCGGTGGGTCGGCGCGGCGGCGGACACCACCACTGACGACGAAGCCGCTGCCACACTACCCGAGTACCTTGCCCGATTGAACGGAAGCCTGGGCATCGGACGTTTGCGAGATTTCATCAAGGCCAGGCAGGAAGCATTCGACCAAAAGCTGCCCGCGATGGCGGAAGCCGCGTTGGCAAGCGGCAGTCCGCAAAACAATCCGATCATGCCTTCTGTTGCGGAGATCATCGAGCTTTACCGCAAGGTTTGGTAGTTCCGACGGTATCTCTGTTCTCTCCGTTTGCTCCAGTTAAAGGAATTCCCATCTGCCTCGCGGTCTGTATTCGCGCATTGTTGGACCGGAGCGTTTGGGTCATTCTGCGGTTGCATGAAGACAGGATTCTGTTGGCTGCGCTTCTTCGCAGCCTTGTTGTTCCTCCGGGAGGTTGGAGTTGCTTCTGACCCGCAACCCACGCCTTCCGCAAACACCGTTCGCGTTGCGGCCGCGCAAGCCGCGCGACGCACGATCGATTTTCGCCTGCCGCCCGCCGCCGCCCTGACTGCCGTGGACAAGAATTTGAGCGATTTGGAGCGCATCATCGATCGCGCGGGCGAAGCCAAATGCGATGCGCTCGCGTTGCCTGAAGATACGCTGAGCCTGCTAAACTGGCTGGGCGCGAACGAGACCCTGGCCGGCGAGGTCTTGCCGAAGGCGGTCCAACGAATGCTCGAACGCCTGGGCTCCGCCGCCGCGGGCCACCGCATGTATCTCATCGTGTGCAGCGACTCCATCGAGAGCGACGGCGGGATTTACAACACGGCGTTTCTGCTCGGCCGTGACGGCAAAGAAATGGGCCGCTACCACAAGGTTTGTCCGACGTGGTCGGAAGCGGGCGCGCGGCAGCGGGGAAGCGCGTTCCCGGTGTTTCCAACGCCGGATCTTGGCACGGCGGGTCTGCTCATTTGTTACGACCTGGTGATGCCGGAGACCGCGCGCTGCCTCGCGTTGCAGGGCGCGGACATTATCTTTTTCCCCACAATGGGCGGCGCGGCCATTGGCGACGGAGACATCGGCGTCCAGGCGTTGCGAGCGCGCGCAGCGGAGAATTTCATCTGGCTCGTTGTCGCTCATCGCGGCGGCGGCGCCATGATCATTTCGCCCCAGGGCAAAATAGTTGCCCAGGCGGAAGGTCCGGACGGACTGGCCATCGCGGACATTAATCCTCGCGGCCAGCGCGAGGGCGGCGACGCCTTTACTGTGCAGACGGTGGGATTGACGACAGATCGACCGGAGAACCGTAGCGCAGATTTTCAATCTGCTGTATCGCCGATTTCCAATCGGCAGGGCGCCGGCAAGTCCCAGCGGGCTCGGACTGGGAGACGCCCCGCAGAATACAATTCTGCGATACGGCAGAGTGCAACTCTGCGCTACGAGCTTTGTCGTCCATCCCGCGGACCAAGCAGTAACTGGCAGCGGGACATGCGCGCCCGCCTTTTCCGCGAGCGCAAACCTGAAGCCTTCCACATCCTCACTGAGCCGCAACCACCGGTGGTGGACAAGGTGCCCATTGGCCTGACCCGGCAAGAAGCCGGGCGCATCATGGCTCGGGCGCTGACCCTGGGCGATGAGGAGTTCAAGCAGGCCAGCGAACTTCAACAGCGCGGCAAGACCGGCGAAGCCATTGCGGCCTTTGAGCGGTTGCGAAAGGTCTATCCGGCTACCTGGATCGACCGCGTGTCGCAGCAACGCCTGGCCAAACTTGAACCGGCCAAGTCGAAGCCAGACGCATCCGAGAAGGGCCTCGCGGCGAAATATCCTGGCGATGTCGGCATCGGAAACGATCCGAGGACGCGCCGAACTCCGGTCGTTGGAGCGTCGAGATGCGCATGGAACGCGGCAAGAACCATGTCGGCGACGCGATCAAATGGTTCATGCCAGGCGCCGACGCGGTCTATGCGCGCTTCTACGTCAAGTTTTCGCCGGATTACCAATACAATCATCACTTCGTGTGGCTGGGCGCGAATCAGCGCACGAACAAATGGTCCGCCTTCGGGAAGGCCGGCCTCAAACCGAACGGCACTTACTATTCCACGCGCATGGAACCCTGGTTTGCCTGGGGCAAGAATCCATCTCCGGGCGAGGTGAGCTTCTACACGTACTATCTCGACATGGAACCGGATCGGAAGATGAACAAGTATTGGGGCAACAGCTTTTTTCCGTCAGGCCCCGGCAAAGGCGCGGCCGCCGGCCCCGCCCGCGTCATCCCGCCGCTGAATCAATGGCAATGCTGGGAGTTCATGATCCAGGCGAACACCGCGCCGGATAGAGCTGATGGCAAACAAGCCATGTGGGTCGATGGAAAACTGGTCGGAGAATTCACCGGCATCCGCTGGCGCAGCGACCTGGATTTGAAAGTGAATTGCCTCTGGCTCGAACACTACGGCTACGACGAAGGCGATCCCACGAAACGGTATTGGAAGAACCGATAATCCGTCTGGTTCGACGACGTGGTCGTGGCGCGGCGCTACATCGGGCCGATGAGCGATTGAAGCTTAGTGGTCCATTTCATAAATACGCTCACGTTCGCGGCAAGGGATTTTTCGGCCAGACGAGGCGCGAGCGACGAGCATATCCCGAAGTGGATCTGTAAGGAGCAAGCAACGAAGTCTGGCGAAAAAGAACTGCCGCCCTTCGGGTTGCGCCG
>VHCZ01000186.1 GCA_016871535.1 Verrucomicrobiota bacterium | reverse complement strand
GCCGGATGGCGAGGCGCAACGAAGGAGAATATCCTCCCTGGATCTTCGACTGAGGAGCAACGAAGCCAGGCGGCCTTTGGCGCGAAAACCCTCCGGGCGGCGGGTCTTTTGTCCGTGGCCTGCGTTGCCTCGGTCCTTACAGCCCGCGTTGGGGATGCTCGGACCTCGCCGCCTTGGCCACAGCCAAAATCCTTCGCCGCAGGACCCCGCGCAATTTTCGGACACGCTCTCAGTCGCAGAGCCCTGGCTATGCTCCTTCGTCGTGCCTCGCCAGAAAGCGAAATCGCCTCCAGCAAAACCGGAATTTATTTTTGCACAGACCCTAAAGGCCACGGTCCGGGAGACGGGTTCATGGGAAGGAGGCCGTTCTTACTGCCGACGACCCCTCTCCCCAATCCTCTCCCCACTCGTTTCTCGCGGGGAGAGGAAGTAGAGGGCTGACGTTACGGCGGCGTCATCTTGCGGACCTGATCGACTGTGAGCTTCTTCACCGGAAGCGCCCAGCCCAGCAAATCGCCATTCGGAGTGAAGCCGCTGCCGTCCACATCGACGAAAATCGGATTGTGATATGCGAAGGGTTTGATGCGCGATTGCGTGCTGGTCCCGTAGCCGATCGACAGATCGAAGTTTTCGCCCACCGCCACCACAATGACGTGCGCGTCCTCCGCGAGCGGGACCTGGAGGTCGCGCTCGAATTTCACCACGCCGCTTCCGAACCAGTCCGCGTGGGTCTTGCGCGTGAAATTGAGATCCCTGCGCGCGCGGCCATTCACCAGCACTTGCACGCGGTCGATGTCGATCCAATCCGTGCACTGAACTTTCACGTGCAAGCGGACGCCGCCGGGCCCGCGCACCGTGCTGCCAGGCAAACTGCCCTCCTCCGTGCGCACCTGGAGGAAAGGGCCGGTGGTCAGGATCGAGCGGCCCGCTTTGGCGTGGCGGCTGTTCTCGCGCCAATCGATTTCCGGGGGATGATCGGATTTGCTCGGCATGTACATGCGCCAACTGCCGACGCCGTTGCCATAGACCGAATGCGCATCATTCACCGCCATGGCGGCGTAGCGATGCCCGCGATTGAGCATTTGCAGCCAGGTGAATTCGCGGATGTAGAACACGACTTCCTTGCCCGCGCTGTCCTTCCCGATGCGGAAGGGCCGTCCATCCAGGATTTCGCTCGTCGCATAGTTCTGCGTTTCCAACCCGTCGATCAACTGCGCGATGCCTTGAAAGCCGCCATCGACCTGGCCGTCGGCGTCGCGGTCGATGAAATTCTCGACCATGTCCGGGTGATTGATCTGAATCCAGCGATCCGGCTCCGCGCCTTGCCAATCGCGCAACGTGATGGCGCTGATGCGCGGGTCGCGGTTCCAAACGGGCGCGCCGTTGTCCTGTTTGAAGGGTTCGGGTTTGAACGGAAACGAATTGAGGTGCGGTCCGCTCCCGGTCAACTCGATCCCGGGAACGGTTTGCAGGAAATCGATGAGGCCAAGTTTCTGAATGTGAGGCCGCCAATCGTAGAGTCGGTTGTGCTCGGTCGTGGGCGCAAACTCAATGTGCTCCGCCGCGAGGTTGATGATGCGGTCGTCCGTGCCACAGGTGTTGTCGCCGCTCGGCGTGGAATGATTGTGGTAATCTGCGCTGACCCAGCCGGTCGTGTCCACCAGACGTTTGAGGATTCCTTCCACTCGCGCCGATTCTTCCGGACGCAGTTCGACCGGGCGTTCGAGGTGGCTGTATTCGATGCCGCGCGTCACGATCACTTTGTATTTGCCGGCCGGCAGCGGCACGCGAAAGCGGCCCGTCTCCGAGTGATATTGATCCACGCAACCGTGAGCGCGGTTGGGAGGGCCGAGGTGCGGCGACGGTGTGCCTTCGATGCCGTGGAACTGCGCCTTGCACGGCAAACTGCGGCCCGCCTCGTCCCGAATGTCGAATTCCACCACCGCCAGACGCTCCATGACGATGTCCAATCGCTGGGGTTGATCGGCGCTGGCGGCCAGGGTCTGTTTCACCGCCGCTCGGCCCGAATCGGTGAATTCCAAAAGGTACTCCGCTACCGGCAGTCGAAATTCGAACATGCCCTGGCGGTCGGGGTAAGCGACGCAATTGGTGGCCGTGCTCGCGGAATTGGTTCGAATCAAAATGGCTGCGGTCGGAACGGCCCGGCCATCCTTGTCATGAACTCGGCCGCCGAGCAAACCGGTTTTGCCCAGTCGCGTCGCGACGATGCCCACGGCTTCGGCGGGCGAAGTTCCGACCGCCAGGAACCGCGCATACTGCAAGGTCTGACCGGGCTGGAGTTCCACGGTGTCGGCCGGCGGCGGATTTTCGACCGCCGCAAACGCGTACCCCGCTTTGTCCGCCGGGTCCACCGCGTCGGCCCACCGAATGTCTGCGAGGGAATTCGTCCGCGCAAAATTCGTCCACCGATCCGGGGTCGTCACTTTGATCGCCTTGTGGGTTTCATTGCGCCAGGTCGTGGTCACCAGAATTCCCTGCCAGCCGTCGCGCAACCGGTACTCGTGGCGTTTGAACAACCCGCTGTTGCTCGGTCCCGTGAGCACGGCTTCCACGACGGCGTCTCCATCCCGGCCGTCGTTGGCGATTCGCACGTAAGAGACGGCGCCCATCTGGCCGGAGGGAGAGAAAATCGTGATTTGATCGTTGTGCGCGCCGCGCAACGTCAGATCATAGAGACAGCCGGGGGTCATGCCGTTGGTGCCGTAAAACGTGCTCATGTTGGCGCGCCGCAGCGGGAGGTTCCCGGAAATGACTGCTTCGACGAGGTCGTTGCGGAGCAGGAAGTCTCCGATGATGCCGTCGGCTTCTTTGCCTCGCGGCAGTTGGTCCGTGGTATTCGGTCCGATCTCCAAGGCCGTAGAGGCTGCGGCGGCTGTAACCAGGTTCGCGGTCAGCAGGAGTACGCAACCAATCCGCTTCCACGTTGAGGAAAAATGTTCCATGGGTCGAGTTTGTGAGCGTGATAACGTCTCTGACGAGGATTCAATCTAACTGCCCACCATTCGCGCTAACTCGCGGTGGATGCGGGCGACGCGTTCCACCTGGCCTCTGGCCGGGAAGCGTTCGTAAAATCCGTCACTGCGGAAAGCGCGCGCCTGCTCCGTCCAAGGCGACAGACGGCCGCGCCAGCGCTCGACGCGACCTTCTTCAGGTTCGGCGTCTTTGCTGGCCAGATCGGCGCAAACGCGGATCAAGGCTTTGAGCGTGACCGGTTTGGTGACCATGTAATTGGTGTTCCCCCAGGTTTCGCCCCACACCTGAGCACACGCCTTGAGAAAGTCACGCACGACGCGGTAATAGCGTTCCGCGGCACGCCGGTCCGTGCCTTCCGGTTCGATTTTTGCCCACGCCAGCTTTACCCATCGGTGGATTTCGTTGAACAGCTCCGCCTGCAAAATCCATTTCTCCTGTTTGCTCCGGCCTCCGAGCCGGTTGATGCGATAGCGCAACGGACTATCCCCTTCGCTGTAGAGCATCTCAACGATCCGCGCCGCGAACCGCCGGTCCGGCTCGGCCCACGAGACCCGCTCGTAGAGATCGATCAAATGGCTCTTGTTGATGCGGGTGGGAGTCGAGTTGATGATCACGAACATCTCCGTCGCGAAGTCCTCGCTCCGGGCGTCGAAGATCACGCAAGGCACGTGGATGTTCTTCGTTTCGTCCGGGTGAGTTCGTTCGTAGAAATGCAGCGCTGCCAATCGATGCTGCCCGTCGATGATGAGAAATTTTTCGTCCGGCTGTTGGAGTCGGCCCACGTTGGCTCCCGCGTCCAACGGATCGAACCTGAGTTTCTGGGGTGTGAATAAAAGGACGGTGCCCGGGATCGGCGGTTGGGAGATGGCGGTCTCGTAGAAATTGCGGATGGCGCGCACCTTGGACCGGGAGAGCGCGCGCTGGAAGGCCTTTTCGTTGCGTTCAATTCGCGCGATGAATTGGGCAACATCGTCTTCCTCTTCCACGGCTTCGGCTGGAATCGCTTCGCCTTCGTCGTAGAACCGGCTGATGAAGCGGACCCTGGTCAGCAGTTCCTCCGATGGATAAGCGACGAAATAGAAAACCGCATCCTTCTGCCGGATTTGTGTGCCGATCATAGCAGCGCCTTTTGTTTGAGTAGTTCGGGAGGCTACGTCACGTTCAACCGCCGGTACCCGCATCAACAGGTAAACCTGCCCGCTCCGAAATACAAGTGAGATGGGAGCGATGGGGTCCTTAAGCGCCTTGAACCCACGGATAAAATTTCTAAAACCACTATCACTCCAATACTCCAATACTCCGGCCTGATCCCCGCGCCTGCGAGTTGAGACCAAACCGCTTTCGACGAAAATATTCGGTAAAGGCAATCGCTGAATTGCCGATATATCTTGCTAGCAGAGTGATCCACGAACCGGTGAGAGCTGGCTCGTGAAGCAGCGATAGTTGGAACGACTCAATTGCTTCCATGAACCTCACGGTAGGGCGAGCCTGTCCCCAGCGAGCCGAGTCGGACGTGTTCCACACACGTCGAGCGGCTCGCCGGGACGGACTCGCCCTACCTGGTTCATGGGGCGAGAGCATGGGAATCAGACCAGGGAAGCTTCCCAGGGGAGGCGATGACAGACGCCCTTCTACGCTGCGCCAGGTCCAGGTTGCAGAAACCGAGTTATCGTCCAAATTAGGGTGGGTGTTGCCGCCTGGAAGTTGAGATCGATTATGATCGCCGACTTAAAAGACTACTACGAGTTGCTCGGAATCTCGCGCGAAGCAAGCGGGGAAGAAATTCGCAAGGCATTCCGCAAATTGGCGCGCCGTTTTCATCCCGATCTCGCGGACGACAAGGCGAAAGCGGAAGAGAAATTCAAGGAGATCAACGAGGCCTACGAAGTCCTCGGCGACCCCGAAAACCGGCGGAAGTACGATCTGGGGCAGGGACGGCGGCATCGGTTTTCCGGCTTCGGGTCGCGCCACATGCGGAGGGAAAACGACGGCTTCCGGAGCCGCAGCAGCCGCGAAGGTTTTCGGCCCTACACGGAACGCCCGGAGTTTCGGAGTTTTTACGAGGATTTCTTCGGGCGCAAGCGCAGCGGAACGAATGGCTTCTCCGGCTCGGAAGGAGAGGCGGGAAGGTCCTCAACTTCGGAGCGCTTCCACCGCTCTCCGCGGCCCGGGAACGACATCGAAGGTGAAATGCAGGTATCGCTCGGCGAAGTCCTGCACGGCTCCATTCACACCATTGCCGTGCTGCGCAACAACCCGTTGACAGGGGAAACCGAGCAACGCCCTTTGCACGTTCGGATTCCCGCCGGCGTCCGGGACGGCCAAGTGCTTCGGCTGGTCGGGCGGGGAGATTACGGGATTGAGGGCGGTCCGCCGGGCGATCTTTTCCTGCGGATTCGCTATGCGCGGCATCCTGAGTTCCAAGTGCGCGGCACGGACCTGACGCACGTCCTCGAACTGACTCCCTGGGAGGCGTTTTTCGGCGCGCGAAAAACTATTTCGACCCTCGACGGGGAAGTCGCAATCAAGGTGCCGCCCGCCACGCCAGGCGGCCAGCGGCTGCGTTTGCGAGGGCGTGGACTCCCCGACGCCGAGGGGATGCGGGGCGACCTCTACGCGCTGGTCTCGATCAAGATTCGCCTGAAGAACCTGGCGAAAAAGGTTTTCAAGCGCCGTTAGCCAGGGCGAAGTGAATCCGCAACTGCAGCAGGTCACGGAGACGCTCGGCCTGGAGAAGTTCTCCCGGCACATTTTCCTTTGCGCGGACCAGACCGAACCGCACTGTTGCTCCAAGGAGAGCGGCCTGGCTTCGTGGGAGTACCTCAAGTCGCGGCTCAAAGAATTGAAGCTCGCCGGTCCACAACCGCTCGTTTATCGCACGAAGGTCAATTGCCTGCGGGTCTGCTGTAGCGGTCCCATTGCGGTGGTTTATCCCGAAGGCGTGTGGTACCACTCCTGCACCCCTGAAGTGCTGGAGCGGATCATTCAGGAGCATCTGATCAACGGGAACGCAGTCCAGGAATTCGCTTTCGCCCGGAACACGTTGGGCCGACAATTGTAGCAATCCCAACTGCAAGCTGTTTGGGGCGGCAGGCACCGTCAAATCCTGCCACAGATCGCGCTAGGAGAGTCTTCTCAGACGCACTTCGCGGAATTCGACGACGCCGGTGCGGTGGTGCATTTGGAGCAACACAGAGCCGCTGCGATAGCGGTTGTCCGGATCGCGGCAGTCCACGGCGGCGTCGCCATTGACCCAGGTGCGCAGGTGATTGCCGCGCGCGGCGAGGCGGAGCGTGAACCACTCGCCGTCCTTGACACGTGGCTTGGGCGCGCGGGCGCTCGGCACCGCCAGACTGTAAATGCTCCCGGTGTAGTTGCGCGTGTCGCCGTGGTCGCACTGGGCCTCGTAACCTTCCGGATATTCGCGTTTGCGGTCCAAGTGAGGCTGGCAACGAAAGTAAATACCGCTGTTGCCGCGTCCGCCCGCAGTGTCATAGATGCGCACTTCGGCGAATAATTCAAAATCCTCGAATTGCTCGTAGGTCGCCAGGTAGCCCTGGCCGCCTTTGCCGATGAGAATGCCGTCCTTGACTTCCCAAACCGGTTGATGCGCGAATCGGTTCTCGCGCCAGCCATCGAGATTCTTGCCGTTGAACACGTCGATCCATCCGCCGTGGCGCGCGTTGGCGGCTTCAGGATGACGATAAGCGCCGAGGGCGTGGTCTACGGGGCTGTAAGCTAGCTTCAGGTCCGGCGTTTCGATGCGCCGATTTTTTTCAAATCGCGAATCCATGGCGGTGGAAAGAATGCCCGTGGTCAGCACGGTGCGTTCGACCGGATACGGCGGCCTCCCCGTGCGGACCATTTCCATGATCGCATTGGCCAGGTAATCGAAGTGCCCAAAGGTCGGCTCCTGAAGCCAGAATTGGGTCGAGGCGAATCCGGTGTCGCCACTGAGCTTCGCGGCGAAGAGGAATTGTTGCGCGAGGTTGTTCAACATCAGGCACGCCGCGCGGAAGCCATCGGCGTATTCGATCAGGAACGCGGCCGGGTTTGGACATCGGGACTCGAAATCGCCTTCGATCGGGGGCATGTGGCGGCTGAGCGCGGCGGCGAGCAGATCGCGGGAGAACCGGCCAGCTTTCATCGCGTCCCAGACCGCAGCGCCTTCCAGGCATTGGACGGACGCCACGCCGGGTTCACCCCCGCGGCGGCGCTCAATCATACATTGGAGTGTTTCAAGCGCGTGAAATCCGTACGCTTCGATTCCGCCGTAACCGACGGAGAGCGCTTCATCGACCGGCGTGCCGATGGGGATTTCCAGCCACGGACGCCGCCACGCCAGAGGCAGCGACGAACCCGCCATGAACGGAATGTTCAGCTCGCGCGCCTTCTCGTACATCCATTTGCCGTCCCCCCAGCGCGCCGCGAGATGTTTGTCCGTGAACACGGGTACGACCTCGCCGGCCTTCTGGAAGGCGGCGACCGTCTCCTCGAAAAAGCGGCGGCGCGGATAGAGATGTTGCCCGCGATCGTTGTGCGGATAGTTTCCGTGCTCGCCGATGAGCAGCACGCCGTCCACGGCGACCTTGCCGTTCGGGTCGAGAATTGCTTCCGCAATGCTGTTCACGATTGGGAAGCCGTACTGGCGCGAGAGCGCGCGGCTGAGGTCGTTCGCGGGGAATTGATCGACGTACATGGCGCGGATGGGCACCGGCGTCCAATGCGGCGTGATGTCGAGCTTGAGGCCCTGGATGAATTTGCCGCAGATCACATCGGCGTGCGACCAGGGGCGGTATTCGGTGACGACGGCCGCCACGCGCAGGCCGCCGGAACGGGGACGTGTGCGGGTGGGTTGGGCGAGTGTTGAGAAAACGGTGAGGCCGCCGGCGAGCTTGGTCGAGTGGCTTAAGAATTCGCGTCGTGTGAGCATAACGTAGGGGCTTGGGGCAGCATATTCATTCACGTGACAACCAACGCTCCGTGAACCGTAGATGGGCCGTGAGGTTTTGGAGTGCGCCAGTCTCCTGGCGCTTTCGATCTCTCGGACAGGTCCAAAAGCGGCAGAGAACCCTGGGCTGGAGGACGCAATCCCCTTGGGATTGGCGACCGCCGCCCACAGAATCGTGTAAGGAGCGCAGAGGTCTGCCGCACTCCAAGGCGCTGGCGCGGGCAGGGTACATCGTCGGAGCTTTCAAGTTTCACGAGAATCATTCCTTTTCCAGAGCAGAATCCTCAATGAAAATCCGCGTCATGCTGGTTGCACATCCGGGGGGGCATTACTAGTTTCTCCAGGGCATCATTCGAGCTGGAGAAACCGCGCCGGATGCGATGATGGAGAAATCGAGTTACGTCCTCGGCGTGATGTCGGAGCGGTTGACGGGCCTGGGGGGTTGCTGGGAATCGGTCACGGCGGTGGACGTTTACACCGCCCAACCAGTCGATGTCTTGCTTGAGAAAGCGTTGCTCCCCGGCCTCGGCTCCGCGGTTCGACACGGTTTGCCTTTGTTCCCCACACGCCCGCCCATCGTGGACATTGAGTTCGAGATGGATTTGAGAGGGGTGTTGACGGAATTGACAGGGGGAACGGGATGAGGCGCGAGGTCGTTACCTCGTTAAAAGGGTTAAATGGGTTACACAGGGCCACTTCCTGGTTTGAACTGCCGAATTCGGGCTGATACTGTCCTGGCCCATGCAGAAATATCAAAACCTGATCAACGGGGAGTGGGTGTCAGCAAAGTCGGGCGCAAGTTACCCAACTCGCAATCCCGCCGATACCCGGGAGATTGTCGCGGAGTACGCGCAGAGCGGGAAGGAAGACGCTGCCGCCGCCATCGACGCGGCACGCAAAGCGTCCGCCGGATGGAGCGCCACAACGCCGGTCGCGCGCGGGCGCATTTTGAGCAAGGCGTCGCAAATTCTCGAATCGCGCAAAGCGGCGTTGTCCGAATTGCTCACGCGCGAGGAAGGCAAGACCCTCGCGGAAAGCCAGGGCGAAGTTCAGCGCGCCATTGATATCTTTCGTTTTTTCGGCGGGTTGAGCTACACGCTGGGCGGGCAGACGATCCCGCACGATTTGCCGAACAATCTCCTCTACACAACTCGCCAACCGCTGGGCGTCGTGGCCTTGATCACGCCGTGGAATTTTCCTGTGGCGATCCCGGCCTGGAAAACGGCGCCCGCGTTGGTGGCGGGAAACGCGGCCATCATCAAGCCGGCCTCTGCAGCGCCGTCGATGACCGTGGAATTGGGGAAGGCCCTGGTCGAAGCAGGTCTGCCCAAAGGCGTGCTCAACGTCGTGACGGGCGAAGGACGCGCCGTAGGCGGGGAGTTGGCGGCGAATCCTACAGTGGCGGCACTTTCCTTCACGGGTTCCTATTCGGTTGGCCACCAAATTTACGCGCAACTGGCCCCGCGCATGGCGCGCGCGCAAATGGAAATGGGAGGGAAGAACCCGACGATTGTTCTTGCGGATGCGGACCTGGACCTGGCGGCGACGCTCGTTGCCAAAGCCGGCTTCGGATTGACCGGGCAGGCTTGCACTGCGACCAGCCGGGCAATTGTGGAGAAGAGCGTTCTGGGCGCGTTCACGGAGAAGCTGGTCGCCAAAGCCAAGGCGCTGAAGGTCGGCAACGGCTTGAAGGCCGGCGTGGAAATGGGACCGGCCGTGAGCCAGGCGCAACTCGAAAGCAATCTTCGCTATGTCGAAGGCGCGTTGAAGGAGAGCGCGGAATTGGTCTGCGGCGGCCAGCGCCTTGCGGAGGGAGATTGTGCGCACGGCTTTTTCATGCAACCGACCGTCCTGGGCAACGTGAAACCCCGCATGACCATCGTTTGCGAAGAAGTCTTCGGCCCGGTGGTCGCTGTGCTGGCCGCCGAGAATTTCGACGACGCCATCGCGCTGGCCAACGGCGTGGACGTCGGCTTGTCCGCGTCGATCGTCACCCGCGACATCAAGAAGGCGATGCTCTACGCCGAGCGCATCGAGGCCGGCGTGGTGAAGATCAACCAGATTTCAACCGGGTTGGCCCTCCAGGCCCCGTTCGGTGGCGTCAAGAAGTCGAGCACTGACTCCTTCAAGGAACAGGGCGCGGGCGCGATTGATTTTTACTCGCGAGTGAAAACGGTTTATCTGGATTATTCGGCGTGAATCAGCCCAAGCACAGGATGCCTCTTGTTTCCCACTGTGATCTTTGTGCTCTCTGTGGCTAATCAACCGCCGTTCTAAAGTTCAATTGAAGGAACAATGAAGATTTGTCGATTCAGGGTTCGCGAAGAGCAATGTCGCGTAGGCATCTTCTCGGAAGATTCGTCGATCCTCGATCTGAGCGCCGTGGGAATCAATACCCTCAGTTCGCTGCTCCACGGCGAGGACGTAATTCAGCGATTGAACGCACTGGCGAGAAGCGATCTGCCCAGGCGTTCGTTGCAGGAGGTCGCGCTGGTGACCCCGGTCGAGGGCCAGGAGGTTTGGGCCGCGGGCGTCACGTATCTCCGCAGCAAGAAGGCGCGGATGGACGAATCGGATTTCAGCGCCGGTGCTTACGATCGAGTCTACGCGGCAGATCGGCCGGAGCTTTTTTTCAAGTCGCTTCCGGAAAAGGTCGTTTCTCCGGATCAACCGGTCGGCATCCGCAAAGACGCACGGTGGAACGTGCCGGAACCCGAACTGGCGCTCGTGATCAGTCCTCGAGGAGAGATCGTGGGCTACACCATCGGCAATGACATGAGTTCGCGGGATATCGAAGGGGAAAACACGCTGTACCTGCCGCAGGCGAAGGTCTATTTGCATTCCTGCGCCGTGGGTCCGGTCGTGAAAGTGGCGGCCAGCGAAGCCGAGGCGCGCTCGTGGAGAATCCAACTACAGATCGAGCGCGCGGGTCAGACGGTGTTTCAAGGGGAGACTAGCGTCGGACAAATCAAGCGGTCGTTCAGCGAACTGGTGCAATACCTTTTCCGAAGCCAGACTTTTCCCAACGGCGCCGTGTTATTAACAGGGACCGGGATCGTTCCTCCGGACGATTTCAGCCTGCGTCCTGGCGACGAAGTCCGAATCTCGATTTCGGGCATTGGCCTGCTGAGGAATATCGTGGTTGAGGTTTAGCCCTTCAGACAGGCTTTCAGCGGACCGCGGCCTTGAGGCCGCTTCAGCGGGAAAACGCCGGCGCGCGGCGCGGGGGAGTCGTTCATTCATACGCCTTGGCCTGTGCGAACGCTGAGGCGCCGTGAACGGCGCGGTCCGCCAGGCTGTCCGGACCGCGGCATTTATGCCGCTTCCGCCGAAACAGGTCAGAGGGCTGGGCAAATCCCAGGCGCTGGGAGACGTTGACCCTCAAGCGCCGTGAACGGCGCGTTCCGTCCAAAACAAAACTGGTGTTTTGGCCGAATCTCCTTACACTCCCCGGTTGAAGCGCGACCAAGCCACGCTTCACATCGCCATGGAACCAACCCACTCCAATCCGAACCGCAGCACTCCACCCAAGAATCTCGGTCTCCTCAAATTGATCCGCGCCAAACGTGAATGGACCTGGAGACCGTCCCTTGAAGAATTGAAGCGGGGGTTTCGCGGCTGGCATCAGCGCGGGCACCTGCCGCACTTCGACGCGCCTGGCGTCATGCAGTTTGTCACGTTCGTTCTCGCCGACGTATTTCCAGCCGCACGCCGCGTGGAATGGGAACCTCTCTTGAAAGAAGCGCACGGTTCAGCCAAGCGGCGGCAACTCGAACAATGGCTGGATTGCAGCCGCGGCGCCTGTTGGCTGCGTCAACCAAACGTGGCTGAACTCGTCGAGCAAATCTTGCTGGAGGCCGACGGACACGATTACCGGCTACTGGCCTGGGCGATCATGCCGAATCACGTTCATCTGCTGGTGTCGGTTTGGGACGTCCCTCTCGTCCCACTGATCAATCTCTGGAAAGGGAAATCTGCGCGCGAGGCGAACAAACTCTTGAACCGGTCCGGCCGCTTCTGGTTTCCGGATTACTTCGACACGCTCGTGCGTGATGAAGAGCACTGCGGCAAGGCGATTCGATACACCGAACAAAATCCCGTGAGAGCCTTCCTGGTGCAGACTGCCCGCGACTGGCCATTCAGCAGCGCGCGGCGTCGCGACGAATATGAACGGCTGCCCTGGCAGCGGGAAGGGACATAGAAGCGCAGCCGGACCGCGGCCTTCAGGCCGCTTCAGCGTGAGCAATGCCGAGGCGTTCGGG
>VHCZ01000185.1 GCA_016871535.1 Verrucomicrobiota bacterium | reverse complement strand
GCAACGATATTTTTCCAGCATGCCGCCTTAAAAGGCGGCGATTAGGTCGTCCAATCAACGTTCGGCAAATCCAACAATCGCGCGCTCGACAATGCCGACGCAACAGTTAGGCTAAGGTCATGGATACTGAGCTTCCCCCCCTTTTCAAACCACGGGGCGCAGAAAATGGGGGGGAAGCTCATGAATTTCAAGACCGTTGGGTCCAGCCAGACCGACCGAACGAAATGGTCGGGATCGTCCACGCACACCCACAGGTTTGGCCGGAACGTTTTGACCGAGTTGTTCAAGCCCATCGTCAACACGCCCGGCGCATGCAAAAGTGAATAATTCACAGAAGCGAATGAAGGCCCACTTGCGATGAGAAATGCCGAACGATCTCGGTACAAGCCCTCCAGCCAGAGTGGTCGCTGATCCGCGGTAAGGAATACTGGCATTTGCCGGAGGAAATTCCCTTCGGGCATCTGCTCATCGTGGCTATCGTTCGGCGGCGCGCTGGGCGACTCCACGAGAACATCCTCACGCTTCACGACCATTATTCCCCCGATATCTTTTAGCCTGATTGTGCGTCCCCCTCATTATGAGCTTCCACACTTTGTTCCCGTGAATCACTTATTTCCCCGGCTGGCGCGCTTCAGGACCGAGAATATCTCTCAGGACAATAGTAATCTGGAATTCCCGTTGTTCCCGCTTTAGCGTCAGCTTAAGCGACATGCCCGCCGGACGTTCCCAGAAACGGCTAAGTGGCATTACTCGAGGGTCCGTACGCCATTTGGTAACGTCGAGATCATCAGCTTTCAGAAGAGCATCCTTGTCGCGGATTCCGGCCAAGTGCGCCGGACTTCCGGGTGCAACGTGCGCCAGGAGCGGTTCGCTTTGCATATCACGAGGCACGAACACGGCGCCAAGCCGATTGTGGGGATACGGCGGGGCCGGCTCCGCCCGTGTATGAGCATAGACGACGCCATTCTTCCCATCGACCACCAAGTCCATCCTTCGCAAGGCAAACAGTCCCAAAGTCGCCACGTGATCCGGCATCACTGTCAGCGTGTGAGCTTCGTCTTCTGAGCTAACAGGAACGTCTTTCAAAGTAATTGAACCGATTGAGATTTCATTTGCCCATAGTTCCTGGTGAACGGTCAGTCCAACCGCAGGAGTAAAAGTTGCCGTCAATGTCGCCGTTTGATTGCTGTGTTTCGCGGCCCAATCCTTCCAAAGTGAAGGATGAAGCGCAACGCCACCCTCCGAACCAGTGTCCACATAGACAGAATTCTGCCGAGCATCCTCGCCAGCCACTCTAAACCCGAGCATCCGACTATTGATGCGAAGCTCGAACTTTCGCCAGCCAACTACGTTCTCGCGCAGATCATCCCCAATCTGAACGCGTTGATTAACCGCATCGATTGACAATATCTTGTCTCTGAACAGAGACCAGCTCAGCACTCCTTCTGCCTCGTTGGAAAGTTCCTGCGGGAAATCAACTACTCGGAACTTCCCTCGCGTTTGGAGCGTTCCAAAAACGAAATCGCAAGGTTCCGTGTAGCCTGCGGCAACTTGCCCTGGCGGTGGTTTGAAGTCAGTGGGTGGTTCGATGATCTTAAGCCTTAGCCGTTGCGCCGTGCTCCGAAACAATATGGGATCGGAAGCGCCAGTATCGAAGCCCAAGCGAACTCGGTGGCCATTAATTGTCCCATCCACCCAAATTCGGTTCTCGGCCCCGCGGAGCGTCAAGCCAAAGCAACAACACAGGACAAGGAAGAGGTTCATCATAACAACTCGCATTCCTAAATTATTGGTTCAGACCTGAAGGTCAGCAATCTTGACGCGCCCACCAAGACACAAACCAATGCGTACTTTCTATTCTTAACTTCAAACTCCAGAAATCCCTGAAACCCGTCGCGCGCGAAAAGTTCAGTTGTGCACTCGAAAAATACGTTAGGATAGCATCACCCGCAACTCTCCCGATTCCTCGCAGCAGCCACATCATGACCGCTGCGAGTACGGGCACCGTCCAGATTCGTTTAGGAGTAGCACACGGCACGCCGCATTTTGGAGCTCAAAGGCACTCGCTCAACCGCCGCGGACCGCCGCAAATCTGCCGACAACCGTGCCTTGCTGGACCTGGTGCTGGATGATGCCAATCGTCTCCGCCACCGCCTGGGCCGCGACGACCAGTTCAAACTCGATGAGTATTTGGATTCAGTTCGCGACGTGGAAAGGCGTTTGGAATTCTTCGCTAAGCCCGATCCGCGCGAGTGGCGCCCTTCGGCTCAACCGGGCGAAGAACTCGCGGCTCCGGCGGGCGCGCCGGGCGATCACCAGCAGCACGTCCGTTTGATGCTCGATTTGATCGCGCTGGCTTTCCAAACCGATTCCACGCGGATCAGCACGTTCATGTTCGCGAACGACGTTTCGGGCAAAAACTTTTCGGCGTTGATTCCCGGCGTGCGCGGCGGCCACCACGAATACAGCCATCACCAGAACAAGCCCGAGAAATACGAGCCGTACTCGAAGATCAACCGCTGGCATTGCGAGCAGCTTGCTTATTTGTTGAACAAACTCCGCTCAGTGCAGGAAGGAGAACGGACGTTGCTGGATAACTCGATGATTTTCTTCGGCTCCAGCTTTTCCGACGGCAATCGCCACGACCCGAACAATCTTCCCGTGATCCTGGCCGGACGCGCGGGTGGAAAGCTCGACACAGGCCGGCACATCGCCAGCCCGAAAGGCACGTTGCTCTGCAATCTCTACGTTCCGATGCTCGAACGAATGGGCACACCGGTGGAAGCGTTTGGGGATAGCACCGGAGCGTTGGAGATTGGGTAGAATGAGATGAGGTTGGGAGTATTGGAGCGTTGGAGTAATGGAGTGTTGAAACCTCAATGCTCAACCACTCCAACCTTTGTTCAAGCCAGTCCGCAGGAGCGTCGCTCCGCCAGAAATGGATTGCGGTGAGCTGAGGTGATCGATCAAGTCCGCGCGGTTGTTGGCGGACGGAAGGAACCGGGCGCAAACTTGACCCCGGCAAAAACATCGCCGAGCGCAAGCGTCACTTCGAGAGAAGGGAGATGGATCGTGGCTTCCAAGCCAACCGCATCGCGCAAGATCCAGCTTCCGTCCTTCTGACGTGAGAATTGCTCGATGCGCGGTTCTTTCTGGCTGATCAGCAGATATTCCAACAGCGACGGCATCTGCCGGTAGTTCTCGAACTTTTTGCCCCGGTCATAGGCCTCCGTGGAATCGGACAACACCTCGCCGACGAGCGTCGGATTCACGACCGTGTCGTCCGTGCCTTCCGCAAACTGCAACGGACCACAGATCACCGAGAAGTCCGGATACGTCAGCAGGCCGCTTGCTTCCACCTTGAGACGCAGATCGCTTGTATAGACCACCCAGGGACGGCCGGAAAGCTGGTTGCCGAGGACACGAATCGCATTCGCGGCGATTTGACTGTGTGGCGGTGTGCCTCCGGACATGGCAAAAATCTCACCATCGAAGAACTCGCTCTTGTAGTCCGCCAGGCGCTCGCGTTCGAAGTACTCAGCCTCGGTCAGCCGATGAATCGGTTCGGGCACACCCATAACGGTCCTCAGTCTAAAGAGCATCTTCGGGAAAGCAAGCAGGGCGGGCGAGTGCACAGAATCTCTCGCTCGTAGAGCAGTGGGTCCGGTGCCTTCAAATCCGAAATTCGAATTTCGAAATCCGAAACAAGTTCCAAACGGAGAAGTGGCAAATTCAACACCGCAGTCGCTGATCTGTGTGTTTCGCATTTTTGCGATTTTACATTGAGGCGGTCTTCGCTTAGACAAGGACGCCTCATGAAAACCCCGCCTTTCGCTTGCCCTGTCACAGTGATTTCTGCAACCGACGCCCCGCGCTCGGCGCGTCCCTGGCCCGCCATCACGCCGCGAAGGGGAATGAACGCGCGGGCAAAAGCGTTTCGTGGAATTCTCGGCTTTTGTCTGAGCGCTCTGCTCGCCTCGCCTGTTGCCCGGGGAGGCGAAACCACGCTCCTCATCGATCACCCCCTGTCGCCGCCGTCGTGGGCCTTGCTCGAACGCGAGTTGCTCCGCGCCAACACCGCCGCGTGCCAGGAATTCTTCGCCAAGTATTTCGACGAACGCGGCTACCTTCGCTGCGTCGAGCGCTGGGGCGGTGACGACGGCCCCGACGACGCCATTGAGAACTGCAACGATTGGCCGATCCTGCACGCGCTCGGCGCGGCGGAGGCCGTTCTGCACATGTACAAGAAGGCGTGGGAAGGCCATCTTCGCCAATACACCGCGGCGAAGACCGTTGAGGTTCCGTTCGCGCGCGACGGGATGTATTACAAGGAATTCCCCGTCATGTTCGACTGGCAGCACAACGGCGAAGGCCTGACGGTCTTTGCGTTGCAGGGTTTGTCCGATCCGAACGACCGCGATTTTCAACAGCGCACGCGGCGTTTTGCCGGGTTTTACATGAACGAAGATCCCGGCGCGCCGAATTACGATCCGCGGCACAAAATCATCCGCAGCCTGTTCAACGGCAGCCGCGGGCCGCTGCTCCGCAAAGCTACGGCTCTGGACTGGACCGGAGATCCCATTGAAGTGGAAAACCGCTTCCACCTCGGCCACGGCGAGCGCAATTACAAGGAGATGCTCATGCACTTTGAGACCTACACGCATATCGTCGGCGACCACCCTTTGAATCTCCTGGCCACGTCGCTGGCCATGAATGCCTTCATGCTGACCGGCCAAGAGAAATACAAGAAATGGCTGCTCGAATACGTGGATGCCTGGCGCGAACGCATGATCGCCAACGGCAATATCATTCCCTCGAACGTCGGGTTGGACGGAAAAATCGGCGGCGAGTGCGACGGCAAATGGTATGGCGGCACGTACGGCTGGGCGTTCACCTGCGTCGTCCCGCAGAACGGACGAATCGATCATCGCAACCGCACTTACTGGGGCAGCGTCGGCTTCCTCAACGCCTACGCGCTCACGGGTGACGACCGTTACCTGGACGTGTGGCGCAAGCAGACCGACGCGATCAACGCCCAGAAGAAAATCATCGACGGACGCGCCATGTATCCGCGCATGCACGGCGACCAGGGCTGGTACGCTTACGAGCCGGCGCCGTACAGCTTCAACGCGCTGGAAATTTATTATTTGTCGATGCGCGACAGCGATCGCGAACGCGTGCCGCGCAACGCCTGGCTGGATTATCTGGCGGGGAAGAATCCGGGCTACGCGGAACAAGCGTTGCGCAGTGATTTGTCGCGCGTTCGCCAGCGGGTGACAGGCATGCGCGAGGACCCCACCACGCCGGACACGCGCCTGGCCGATGATCCGATGAAGTTCAATCCGGCCAGTGTCAGCTCATTGATCGAACTGATGCTGGGCGGAATTCATCCCGGCCATCGGGCGGCGATTCTGAACTGCCGGCTGCGCTACTTCGACCCAATGCACCGCCGGGCCGGGATTCCGGAAGATGTCGCCGCGCTGGTCACCAAACTCACGGCCGATGCGGTTGAACTCACTCTCGTCAACGTGAATCAGGTCGAGGCGCGCACGATGATCGTCCAGGCCGGAGGTTACGCCGAACATCAGTTCACGTCTGTCACGATGAACGGGAAAGACACCACGGTGAACGATTCCGTTTTTACAGTGAGTCTTGCGCCGGGCGCCGGGAGTCGGCTCGCGATGAGGATGAAGCGCTACGTCAACGCGCCCACGATGCGCTTTCCGTGGGACAGGAGGTGAGCGTTCACCAATCCGGCGCATCTCTATTTCCAACGGAAGCCCTTCCCTCCTCTTGAACGTGGTAGGGCATCGCTGCCGCGATGCCGAAGTCATCGTGAGAACATTCTTTAACCACGGATTTCGCGGATTTCGCGGATGGGGACGGGTTGTATCGGCGTCATCCGCGTTATCCGTGGTTGAATCAGGTTCGTGGGAAGCTGCCTTGGCCAAGAATCCATGCCCACGGCCCATGAACCGAAGACCGTGCGGACCGCAGCCTTCAGGCTGCTTCGGCGCACTCTCCGGAGTCGAGCGTTGAAGGGGCCTAAAGGCCACGGCCCGGAGGGAACGGTTCATGGGAAGTTTCCTTGGCCAAGAATCCATGCCCATGGCCCATGAACCGAAAACCGTGCGGACCGCAGCCTCAGGCTGCTTCCATGCACTCTCCGCAGTCGAGCGTTGAAGCGGCCTGAAGGTTGCGGTCCGAGGAGACAGTTCATGGGAAGGAAGAACGCCACTGAAAACAGCGAGGAACTCGCTTTGCTCGTGGCGAACTACCTCCTACTCGCGGTGCTTGAGTCTGCCTACGATGAACCAGTAGGAAAGTTGTCCTGCCGCGATCATGAGCGCCGCAACCACGAACGCCGGCGTGTAGGAACCGGTCATCTGTATCAAGAAGCCCGTAATGATCGGCGCAATGATTCCCGCCAGGTTGCCGACGAAATTGTAAATGCCGACGTACATCCCGACCTGTTCCGGCGGCGCGCAGTCTTGAAGGATGACCAGTTGGTTGGCCGTGGACAGGCCGACCAGACACCCGCCCATGATCAGGACCAAAGTCATTTCCGCGGTGCTGGCGTACGCCGCGGGAATCAGCAGCAGTCCGGTGAGGAAGGAGGCGCTGATGATGCCCTTGCGCGTCAGGGTCGGATCATAGCCGGCGCGAATCATCCGGTCCGCAATCCAGCCCCCCAGCGGCTGGCAGACGCCGAACACCAGGAACGGCAGCGATGAGTAAAAGCCTGCCTTGAGAATGGTGAGTTTGCGGACGGTGAACAGGTAATCCGGCAGCCAGGTCAGGAGCAGATACCAGTAGTAGTCGAAACAGAAGAAGCCCAGGAGTACCCCTAGCATATCTTTGTTGCGAAGCGCGGTGCCGAGATTCTGCCAGAACACCCCGCTGGAAGCCGACGGTTCGGGGACTTTGACGCGCGCCAGTTCGGGAGCCTGATCGTCGCGGCGTTTTCCAGCGCCTCGAATGAAGCTCGCCAGAAGGCCCACTACCGCGCCCACCAGAGCGTAATTGCAGCTGGTCACGGTCGCGGCGATCCAGGGAGTCGCGGAACGCGACTGGAGCACGCCGCCCGTCATCTGGCTTAGAAATCCCAGATAGCCCAACACGGTGAGAAGACCGATGAGCCCGCCCACAATCGCGCCATTGGCCGCCAGCACTTGGGTCACCCGTCCGCCCGGCAAGATCGCTATATGGCTGCTTCGAATGCGTGCCGGGAAAATCCAGAACCAGGGAATGAGCCAGAGCAGCGCAGCAAAGCCGACAAAGGCAAACGTCGCCCGCCAGCCGAACTGATCCAACATCCAGGGCAAAATCAGGCCTTCCAGCACCAGTCCCGTGCGCGTGCCAAAATCGAACAAGCCGCACGGGAAGCCGCGCTCGGAGATTGGAAAGAAAAGGCTGACCACCTTGGTGCCGCCGACCAGATAAATGGCTTCGCCAATGCCCAGAATGATGCGAAAGAACACCAACAGCGCCAGGCTGCCCGCAAAACCGGTCAAGCCTTGCGCGACCGACCACAAGGTCAACGCCCCGGCGTAAAGCCAGCGCAAGTTGAACCGATCCGCGCAGGTGCCCAGCGGGATTTGCATCAGCGCGTACGACCAGAAGAACGCCGAAAGCAAAAACCCCTTGGCCTCGGGGCCGAGATTCAGGTCCTTCGAAATCAGCGGGAGCGCAAAGGAGATGGTCGCCCGGTCGAAGTAATTGATGAGCGACGCCAGGAAGAGCAACTCGACGATCACCCAGCGGCGCGTGTTGGAGACTCGCAACACGGCCGCGCCGGCCGAATCGCTCCCGATGGTCGGAGTACCCTGAGCGCTCATCGGCATTTCACCCCAATCAACCTGTTTAACTCATCTAACATTTCTAACTGTGTAACGGAGTCTCGGTGTCTCGCTGCCACGCTGCAACGTCCGCCGCGCTATTTGAGCAACGCCTTGAATCCCGCCTGTTCAAAGTGCGGATCCCCGGTCAAGGCTTCGGAGATGCGTTCCTCTTTCATGGCAACGAAGGACACGCAGTCCGTGAGCGTCCACTCTTTGTCCGCGTGACGCGAGTAAAGGTTAATGCCGGCTTCGAGCAGCTCGCGGGACGGGACGATGATTTCCATTTCGGGATCATCCTTCAACGCGTTCAGAAATTCGATGACACCGGTGCGATTGGGAATGCGCGCCAATCCGTCGGCGACTTCATTGATAATCCAGGCGGTGGTCACGAGCCGCTGGCCGGGCTGCGCGCACGCGGCCCTGGCGCGTTCATGGGCCTCGTCGTTTGCGTTCAGCAAGGCGAGAAAGAAAAACGTGTCGGCAAAGAGAGTTTTCATCGCTTCGGCGCTCCGTGGATGTAGTGGTCGTGGTTCCGGGCGAAGTCGCGCGGAAGATCGCGCAGGATTCCGGCGAACTTCAACAAGCGTTCCTGAATCGCCGGCATCCCGGATGGCAACTCCGGAATGTTCACTTCCAACTGCAAACCTTCTGGGAGTTTGACGTGAGGAGGCAACACGATGGCTCCTTTGATTACTTTGCCGGTGAAGGTCATTGTACACCGCTGGTTGTTGGGAGCCGCGTTCTCGCTGGAGCTCTAAGTGGAGCAGCCGCATCGGCTCACAGATTTCGCACAGTCTGCAACGCGCGGGCGGCGTGCGCAACCTTCATTTCAACCCGGTTCAACGCGACGCGCCCGGTTCAGTCCGGTAGGGCAGACCTGCCGGTCTGCTGCCCTGTCCGCTGACTGACGCAGCGGTGCTCTCGAAGGACTCGCAGACGCAGACTTGACGTGCG
This sequence comes from Verrucomicrobiota bacterium, assembly GCA_016871535.1. Classification (NCBI taxonomy): domain Bacteria; kingdom Pseudomonadati; phylum Verrucomicrobiota; species Verrucomicrobiota bacterium. Next base: position 3,482 of record VHCZ01000185.1, on the reverse strand, counting down.
GTTTCCAAGAGAAGGCGGAGCGGCAGCTCCGCCCTACCGGACGCCGTGTCAAGCTGCGGCCCATGAACCGGGGCGCCGGTCTCCGACTCGGCACGCGTCAGTGCGGCTTGAGAATCGCGCCGGAGCGGAGACCGGCGCTCCGAGGTTCATGGGCAGAATTGCTGCTTCAACCCAAGCCGCACAAGCCGCGCCGAACGGCTTTGCTTCCGGCACATTCCATGAGATAAATCCGCATGCCTTTCGTGAAACTCGATGAGCTTCAAGCCAAACAGACTTTTCCCGGATTCAAAGTGCGCTTTGTTCACTCCGCGACCATGACTCTCGCCCACTGGGACATCGAAGCCGGAGCGGTACTGCCGGTGCACTCGCATCCGCACGAGCAAGTGGCGAACGTCATCGCCGGGGAATTTGAGTTGACGATCAACGGCGAAACTCAGCGGTTGGGGCCGGGGTCGGTCGGGATCATTCCCTCCCATGCCGTTCACTCAGGGCGCGCCGTGACGCGATGCCACATCATCGACGCCTTTTATCCGATTCGGGAGGACTACCGGTAGGACGAAAGGGGGGATTGGAGTTGTGGAGCGCTGGAGTGTTGGCTGCTCCTTACACGCAATTCTTCCGTTTAGAATCCCAACGGGATTCCGGCCGCAAAGTGGCGCCAACGCACACCTCCGGCCAGACTCCAACGGGTTTGACCGATCGGTCATTGCAATCTCAGTTCGACGTCGGGAGACACAGGAATAGAGCCGCAGTTTTCTTCCAAAACGTCGAAGCTCCCGAAATCGGGAGTCCGGTAAGTGTCGGCACGCTTACAGCGGCGGGCCGCAGTTGGTGACCGGACTACAGATTCTGGACGTGAGCGATCCTGTCAGTCCGAAGCGCGTCGGCGGAACTGCGGCCGGAAATGTGCTGAGTGTGGCGGTGTCCGGCAACCGCGCCTACGTCGCCGCAGGATTACGCGGCCTGCAGGTAATCGACATCGGTGATCCCACCCAACCGCAAGCCATGGGCGAATTGGCCACGGGAGGCAACGCCACAGGAATTGCTGTTTCTGGCAGCCTGGCCTACGTCGCCGCGTCTCAGGGCGGTTTGAAGGTTATCGATGTGAGCGCTCCTGAGGCGCCTCTATTGATTGGATCTTATCGAGGCCGCGCCGCGGCGTACTCGGTCGCAATTTCCGGCGCGCACGCCTTCGTAACGGCGCGCGAATCTGGATTGGAAATCATCGACATCAAAGATCCCACAAATCCGCAGCAGGTGGGCGTCTTGGATACGATCGGCCACGCCATGTCTGTGTCCGTTTCGGGAGACTATGCTTATGTTGCGGACTATCGAGGCGGTCTTCAGGTCATCGACATTCGTGATCGACGCGCACCACAAGCCGTCGCCGCATTCCCGACGAGCAGCTATTCGCTGCACGTAGCGATTTCCGGCAAGACCGCTTACGTGGCCGACGGCGAGGCCGGCCTCGAAGTCATCGACGTTTCCGCGGCAACGAATCCTCAGCGGATCGCCAGCCTCAAGACAGACGGCTCCGTTACCGGCGTTGCCGTCGAAGGAAAGCACGCCTATCTCGCCGTGGGCGACACCGGCCTGCAAGTGGTGGATGTCAGTGATCCTGCCCGGACGTTGCAAGTAGCCACCCTCGACACGCCGGGCCGCGCCAACCACGTGGTGGTCTCCAACGGTTACGCCTTCATTGCGGATGGCGATGCCGGATTGGAGCTGGTCAACGTGGTTGACCCGGCAAATCCAAAACGAACCGGATCGTTCGACACGCCTGGTTCCGCTCAACACGTCGCGCTGAATGCCTCTTACGCGTATGTCGCAGACGGAGCGGCTGGCCTCATTATCCTTGATGTCAGCACACCGGCAAGCCCACGACGCGTTGGCGCTTGTGACACGGACGGTTTTGCCAGAAAGGCCATGATCTCCGGCAAGTACGCCTATGTGAGCGATGACCGCGCCGGTCTGCAAATTATCGACGTCAGCAATCCGTCAAATCCGGTCAAAGTCGGCAGCTACGACACGCCAGGCTCGACTTTCAGCGTGGCTGTTTCCGGAAATTACGCCTACCTCGCAGACTCTGCCGTAACTCCAGAGCCCAGAAACGCCTCGCCGATTCTCCGCTCGTTCATCGGAGCGCAATCGGACGAAGCGCGAAACCGGCCGCCGTTCCCTTGATCTTGCTCGTGCAGCACACGTAACAGAACTCATAAACGCGATCTCGAGCGAGCTGTTCGAGATTGTGGAATTCGCCGATGTGCACGCCCTGCTGGATCAGGAGGTAATTGTGAACCGGCATGAACGACTTGTATTTCGCGCGGTACGCGGCGGTATCTTCGGGCTTTGGATTGTACTCGAGACCGCTGGTGTCGCTCCCGATCATCATGGCGCCTTGCTGTTCGACCAGCCATTTGGCCGTCTCGAGGTTGATGCCGGCTGAATCGTGCTCTTTGATCAGCCCTCTCTCGTCGTTGCCCGTCTCGCCCCAGTGCCGCAACGTGCCGGTGCGGATCAGGACAACGTCCCCGCGTTTCAACACCGTTTTCTGGTTGCGCAAAGCGCCCTGCAAATCATCGACGGTAATGATGTAGCTGGAAGGCAAAGCCTCCATTCCTTTATAGCCCGCGACATCAATCAGAACCCCGCGCGCAATGATCGGCGGAATGGTGGTCGCGTCGCATTTGCGCACGCCCCAATTGCCGCCCCAGTCCCTTTCCCGGAAACCGTTGTACCAATGGTCGTCCTCGCCTTCGGTGGCGTGGCCGAGACCGTCGATTTGCGTCGCCACGTTGTCATTCATGAACAAAGCGGAGCTGTGCCAGGCCGTTTTGGTGGGGTTGTCGTTGACGAGCGCTGGAAGGTCGCCCTGCCGTTTGACGCCTTCCGGCGTGCGGAACGAAATGATTTCGCCGGGGCTGTGGCCGGGCCATTTGTAAGAGGTGCGGTCGTAGGTCACGCCCAGATCATAGACCTTGCCCTGGGTCGCAAGCCGCAGCGCCGCCAACCGCGAGGCGTCGGTCATTTCGTTGAGCGAGCCGACTTCATCGTTCGGTCCCCAGACCCAACCCCAGCCTTTGCCTGGTTGCCATTTTTGGAGTTTCGGCGCCTCGGCGGCACGGGCCGGCGGCAATTCGGCGGCGAACACGAGAGAAATACCGGCGAGTAAAAGAATTCGGGACGGAGAGTCTGGTTTCATGCGGCAAATACGCTGACGAGCGGAATCAGTGTCAAGTTGGAAATCCGGACGGTTGGGCAGTAGCTTCGAACCGCGAACGAATACAACGCGGAAGCCGCAACCAAATTAACCACGGATGCGCCGTTCCCTTAGTGGTCCATTTCATAAATACGCTCACGTTCGCGGCAAGGGATTTTTCGGCCAGACGAGGCGCGAGCGACGAGCATATCCCGAAGTGGATCTGTAAGGAGCAAGCAACGAAGTCTGGCGAAAAAGAACTGCCGCCCTTCGGGTTGCGCCG
>VHCZ01000184.1 GCA_016871535.1 Verrucomicrobiota bacterium | reverse complement strand
TGGACTCCGGAGAGTGCGCGGAAGCAGCCTGAAGGCTGCGGTCCGCACGGTTTTCGGTTCATGCGCGTATGGCAAAATGCGACTTCCTCGAACCTGTGCGCGCAGTGCGCCCATGAACCCGGTCTCCGACCCGGCACGCATCGGTGCGGCTTGAGAATCGGGCGGATCGGAGACTAGACTGGCGCTCCGAGGTTCATGGACAGAACTGCTGCACCGGGCTCACCGGTCTCACCGGGCTTGACCACGTTGAGATTCCCGCTACTCTCGCGCAACACGGTTGAAAAAGGCTTTCGCTAACCAAAATCCAATCTTCAGCGTCAAACCCGATATGAAAACCAAACCTTGCCGATGCGCACTGATCTGCGTGGCCGCTTTAATGGGCTTCCTCGCTCCGACACTCTCCGCCCAAACTGACAAACCCAACGCTGCGGGCACCTGGAAATGGACGGTGACGACTCCGGATGGCCAAGCGATCAACGCCCAGGTGGTCTTGAAGCAAGACGGGGAAAAACTCTCGGGCGCCTACAACAGCCGCATTGGAGAGAATTCATTTGGCGAAATTTCCATTCAGGAAGGCAAACTCAAAGGCAAAGACGTCTCGTTCACGGTCCTCCGAAAAATCAACGACCAGACTTTCACGCTCAAATACGAAGGCAAACTCGACAGCGATCGGATTAAAGGATCGGTGGTCATCGCAGACGGCGATCAGAAGTTCGATTGGAACGCCAAACGCGAACCCTCCAAGCTCGATCCCACGGGCACCTGGAGATGGAGCATGCCGCGTTCGAACGGCGAAAAGATGGAGGCCACTCTGAAGCTCAAACTCGAGGGCGAAAAGCTCACCGGGAACATTTCGGGCGGCGAGTTTTCCGTCGAAATTGAAAACGGGCGGCTCAACGGCGACGAGATCACGTTCCAAACCACCATCGAGCGGGACGGCGCGAAATTCGTCGCCAAGTCCAAGGGAAAGCTCGCCGCCGCGCAGATCAAAGGCACCGTTGAATTTGAAACCGATGGTGAAAAGCGCACCCGGGAATGGGAGGCGCAACGCGAATGACCTTCGCGGATTGATTTGATTTTCTCCTGCCGAACACCAGACACGGTGAATCCAAAGGAAAGACAGGGCGGCCCTCAATGCACAGGGTCGCCCTTGTTTTTTGAAAATGTCGTTTGGTTGGGCGCCTCCTGTTCCTCCCAGACCTGCACTCGGCCCATGAAGCAGGTAGGGCGAGTCCGTCCCGGCGAGCCACTTGACGTGCGTGGAACACGTCCGACTCGGCTCGCTGGGGACAGGCTCGCCCTACCTGCTTCGTGGAGAGGGTTTCAACGACGCTCCGACCGGGCGGACGCCGGGTACCGGTTTGGCGTGCCCGACAAATCCAATGCATCGGGTCGAAACTCGCTTCCTTCCCCCTCACCCTGGCCCTCTCCCCAAGGAGGGGGAAGCGGTGTCGCCGTCGTAGGACAATGGCTAAGGCGGTTCACAGCGCTGGCGATTCTCCTTTCCAGCCTGTTCCCGATCCACAGTTCCGCACAAACGCAGTCCGCTTCATTGACTCCCCCACCCTTCCGAGAATTTCGTGGCGCCTGGATCGCTTCGGTCTCGAATATCGATTGGCCGTCAAAACCCGGCTTGTCCTCCGCGCAACAAAAGGCGGAACTCGCGGCCTTGCTCGACAAGGCATCGCAGCTCAGGCTCAACGCCGTCATCTTGCAGGTCCGACCGGCGTGCGACGCTCTGTATGCTTCGCCCCATGAGCCGTGGTCCGAATATCTGACCGGCCAGATGGGCCGCGCGCCCGATCCATTCTATGACCCGCTCGCCTTCGCGATTGAGCAGGCGCACCAGCGCGGATTGGAACTGCACACGTGGTTCAATCCGTTTCGAGCAAAGCATTCCTCCGCAAAGTCACCCGTCTCGTCCAATCACGTCAGCCGCGCGCATCCGAAGTGGATTCGGAGCTATGGCAAAATGCTGTGGCTCGATCCGGGCGAAAAAGCCGCTCAGGAATTCTCCCTGACCGCCATTCTGGATGTGGTGCGCCGCTACGACATCGACGGCGTTCACCTCGACGACTATTTTTATCCGTACAAGGTAAAAGGCTCTAATGGCAAGTGGCTCGATTTTCCGGACGACGCGACCTGGAGCCAATACAAAGCCAGCGGCGGCAAACTGAGCCGGAACGATTGGCGCCGGCAGAATGTGAATGATTTCGTCCAGCGCCTCTATCAGCGGATCAAGGCCGAGAAACGCTGGGTCAAGTTTGGGATCAGTCCCTTTGGCATCTGGCGTCCGGGACACCCCGCGCAAATCACGGGCATGGACGCCTACGAAGACACGTACGCGGACTCCCGGAAATGGCTCGCCAGCGGATGGTGCGACTACTTCGCGCCCCAGTTGTATTGGCCGATCCATCCGCCCGAGCACAGTTACACGGCACTGCTTCATTGGTGGGCCGATCAAAACACCAAGAAGCGGCACGTGTGGCCCGGCAGCAAGTCGGCCGCCGTCGGACACGGCTGGCGCAAGGAGGAAATCGTGGAGCAGATTCGGCTGGCGCGGAGGGAACCTGGCGTCACCGGCCACATTCACTGGCACATGAACAGTCTGATGACGAATGCGGGCGGTTTGTCCGGCGCGCTGGCGAAAGACAGTTACGCGCTGCCCGCCCTCATTCCCGCCTCGCCGTGGCTGGACGACAAACCACCGGCCGAGGCGACGGTCCGGCTCGACCCGAGTGCAAACGGCGGGGAACTAAAAGCAGGTTGGGCGGTCGCGGGCCCGGAACCGGCCTGGCTCTGGGTGCTGCAGTTCAAGAATAGCGGAACGTGGACCACTGAGATTCTGCCCGGCCGGCAAGCTTCGCGGACCTGGACGAAACTCAGTTCAAGACCCTTTCCGGACGCTGTGGCGGTCGCCGCGGTAGATCGAACCGGGAACATGGCGCGACCAACCGTGGTGCAGACAAAGCCCGCCGCCCGTCCGCGTCCTACCAAGCCGTAGCACGATTAATTTCCAACAGGAGTCAACGGAGACAACAGAGTCGCACTCTAGTTCAGTCGGATGGGGAGCGCACGCGCCCTCGCGTGCTTTAGTCGGCGCCCTCGCCGACTATGTTCCATCAGACTGAACCATCCCAGTTCGTGCCACAGTTTGAACGACGCTCCGACTGGCGAGGGCGCAGTCGTGACACGCGAGGGCGCGTGTGCTCCCCAGGTCACTGAATCACCGCAACGTTCAGCCTAGTCGCCCGCTTCCAAGGCCACGACCAGCTTGGTCACGTAGGAGAGATCGGCCCGGCAAAACGGGAGGTCGATGCGGCGGGCGAGTTCATCCCGCGTCGCGTTCCTTAACCACGCCAGCGTCTCGAAGGCGCTCAGGGCCAGGTCGGGCGGATCGACAAAGTTTTCCCCAAAGTGGACCTGGCGTTCTTCCCCAACGTACGGCCACGTCGCGTAAAGGGTCTCGAACGTGGACCAGACTGTGGCAACGGCTTCGGAGGCCTTTGCGCGTAGAATCCAGGCCACTTCCGGAGTGAGATCGCGAAACAACGCGACCTTGTGCCGGTGCGGCGCGACGCGAAACGAAAGCGCGTCGCCTTGGCCAATGAACGGGTCCAGCTCGGATGATCCTTTGAAATTCGTCAACGTGCCGCCCGCCGCGGCGCGCTTCCACCACGCAGCCAAGGCTTCGCCAGTTTCGGAAGCCAGCGCGCCGGCGCGTTCTGCGGATGCGACATCTTTCGCGCGTTCCGCGATGCGCGCGAAAGCCAGCAGCGAGGCAAGATAACGGTTCGCGTGCAAATCACCTTTGGCCGAATCGAGCCGCCACCCGGTTTTCGCGAAGTCGTCGAAGCCGGCCTTGATTTGCGGCCAAGCTTCCAGCACCTGCGCCCACTCGCCGCAGCGCTCGGCGTAGAACCAGACAGAGTGCAAGTTGCCAAACGCATAGTGCGGTTTGTCCTGGCCCAGGCGGGATCGCACTTCATCCGGCGTCCAGAAAAGCTCTCTGCGCTCGCCTTCCTTCAGCGCGTACCAAGCGGATTTGGAAAAGGGCGGGTGCTTGCCCCATTCGTTGGCGAGAAAGGTTTTCACTTCGGATTGCAGATTCGCGGCAAGGTGCGGATAGGCCCAGGCCAATCCCTCGAACAATTCACCACTGTGATTGAATCAGGAAAGTGCAACGCGACCACGAAGCGGGTAGGGCGAGTCCGTCCCGGCGAGCCGATCGACGTGTTTGGAACACGTCCAGTGTCTCGCCGTTTTCAGTCATTGTTCTCCCTCTCCCAGCGGGAGAGGGTCGGGGTGAGGGAGAAGCGCCCGTACTTCCCATGAACTTGGCAGGGACGGATTCCACTCCGTCCTGACTCTATTCTGCGATCGGAAGGACAATTCCAGGGTGGAACGCGTCCTTACCAGTTCATGGGTCGTGTGCACGGCTTGGAGGCCATGGAAGCTTTCCAAGCTCTCTGATTTGTCCAACGCTTTCACCCTCACCCTATCCCTCTCCTTCAAGGGAGAGGGAATGCCGGAGAACAGAGCCACTACGCGGCGTGGAAAATCGTCGTGGCTCGGGACGATTTTGGACGAACTGAAGCTCTTGTTCACCGGACAAAAATGGCTCCCTTCGTCAGTGTTTTGCGGCGATAAACTTTGTCCGAACTGCACGCATAGAGATAACTGCGGTCCGGCCCGCCGAACGCGCAACTCACGGTGCCCTTCTCTTGCGGTCTCGAAATGATGCCTCCCATCCGGCCCGTCGGATCGAACATCTGAATGCCCAGGTGCGACGTGACGTAATACCGGCTTCTCTCGTCGGTCGTCATGCCGTCGCCGCCGCTGTCAGCCCGGCTCGCCGGCGCGCGCAATTCCATGTTCTTTTCGCCGGCGCGAAGCGAGCCGTCAGCCGCGATCAGAAAACTCCAGGCATTGGTGCCGCCATATTCGCTGACGATCAGTTCCTGCTGGTCTGCGCTCAGCGAAATTCCGTTCGGTTTGTTGATCCCGCCCGCGACGACCGGGGGACGCGGCATGCCGCGCGCGCTGGTGGGAACTTTCACAACCGCGCCCGCCGCCGTATCCGTGAAATAAATCCACCCCGCTTTGGACACGACGAGGTCGTTGGGCTGGACTGTGGTCGCGACGGTGGCGATAGCCTTGGTCTGCGGATCGATCATCACGATGCTTTTCACGTTGTTCGTCCCGACGCCTTGCACGCAGGCGTAAAGTTTGCCGTCCGGGCCAAACTTCATGCCGCTGATCTTCGGCCCGTTCTCCAGCCAGACGACGGGCTTTGAGTCGTTCACGCCGACGCGGTAGAGCGTCGCTTTTGGCAAATCGCTGAAATAGAAATTGCCTTCGGCGTCCGAGCACGCGGCGTCGGTGAAGCCATAGCCTTGGCCGATGAGTTCCCAATCGCCGGGTTTGCCGCCGTCGGTCAAAACTTTGGAAAGCGCTTCGTCACCGCCCAGATTGTCTTTGGTCAATGGCTTGGGCAGCTCCGCAAGTTCTGGCCCCCAGAGCCAGCGCAGCGAGTCGGGCAGGATCGCGCCGCCGTGTTTGCCGCTGTGCGCGCCGTCGCCGAACTCGAATTTGAAATCGTAACCCATGAACGCCAGCGCGCTCGCCATTTCTTGATTCGCCAGCGGCCAGTTGCCGTGGAGATTGTTGAGGTCGTTCGCGCCGTCTTGAAGGAAAACGCGGATCGGCTTGCGCTCGGTCTTGCGGATGAACGCCGGATAGTTGTGCCCGCCGCGGATGTTCGTGAAGCTGCCGATCTGGCTGAGCACTTTGCCGAAGAGATTCGGCCGTTCCCACGCCACGGTCCACGCGCAGATGCCGCCGCTGCTCATGCCGCAAATCGCCCGGAGTTTGGGATCGCTGCTCAGGTTGAGATTGAATTTGTTCGTCGCGAACGGAATCAGTTCCTCGATCAGGAACCGCGCGTAGGCGTCGCCGAGTGAGTCGTATTCGAAGCTGCGATTGCTGCGGCCCGGCGTGCCTTCGCCTCGAACGCCTGGATTGATGAACAACCCCACCGTTACCGGCATGTCGCCTTTGGCGATGAGGTTGTCAAACACGACCGGCACGCGGGAATGGCCGTTCGTGCTGACGTAACCGCCGCCATCCTGGAAAACCATCAGCGCGGCGGGCCTGGAGCCGTCATATTGCGCGGGGATGTAAACCCAGCAATCCCGCCGTGTGCCGTCGAAGATTTTCGAGCCGGTGAACTCGAACTTCTCGACACGTCCGGCCGGGACACCGGCTGCGCGTGCGGTCGATTCGGGGCCGAGCTGATAATTGTCCGCGGCTATGACGCAAATCGGCCAGGCTTGGGAGAATAAAACCAACGAGATAAGAGCGGGAGCGGAAGAGGATTTCATAGCGGCGATTCTCCTGAGGGTTTTTGTTCGGTCAAGGGAACATTCATGCGGCTTTGCGGATTCCTCGCTGCTTTCTATGGCTACCTTCCGGATGTTGGGGATCACCTTCCCCTCACCCCAGCCCTCTCCCTTGGGGCCCTTGGGGAGAGGGAGCATCGAATCGCCGCGTTCGATGAGGCGGGCGCGGAGGTTGATCTCAACGCGGATGACGCCGATCAAACCCTTCTCCATCCGCGAAATCCGCGGTTAAGAAATCGGTTCAGAAGTTCTCGTGCGAAATGCTTTCGGCAAATTCTTTCCCTGAGAATGAGGGGAAGGTGACATTCAGGAATCGACGACGCAGCGCTTGAAAACAGCGATGAACCACTTTTCGCTTCCAGGTTTCCTGGTTTTTCAGGATATTCCCCGTGCCGAATCCCGAATCAAGAAATCTGAAGAACACTATGAAGTACCTTGCACGCTGTTCCGTCCTCGTTGCCGCATCCATTGCGCTATCCGCAAGCGCCTCGGCTGCCCATTGGCCGCAATGGCGCGGGCCTCACTTCAACGGCTCCTCCGATGAACAAAACCTCCCCGTCAAATGGTCCAAGACGGACAACCTCGCCTGGAGCGTGGACCTGCCCGGCCCCAGCGCCGCCACGCCCATCATCTGGGAGGACCGGGTGTTCGTCTCTTCGACCGACCTCAGCACCAAATCGCTCCAGGCCATTTGCCTCGACCGCAAAACCGGCAGGATTCTTTGGCAGCACAAGACGGGCGAGATCATGCAACGAGACAATCGCAGCACGTTCGCTTCGCCCTCGCCCGCCACGGATGGGAAGTTGGTCGTCTTTTTCTACGGCAACGGTGAACTGGTCGCCTTCGACTTGGCCGGCAAGAAGTTCTGGTCGCGCAATATTCAGAAGGACTACGGTGATTTCGCGTTTCTCTGGACGTTCTCCAGCACGCCGGTGCTTCACGCCGGCAAGCTCTACTTGCAGGTGCTGCAACGCGACGTGCCCGTGAGCGGACGCGGCCGCAGCGATGCCCCCAACGACCCGTATCTTCTGGCGATGGATCCCGCCACCGGCAAGACGTTGTGGCGTGAAGTGCGGCCCAGCCAGGCCGTGGCCGAATCGCGCGAAGCGTTCACGACTCCCATCCCGTATGAATTCAATGGCCGCAAACAATTGCTCGTTGCGGGCGGCGACGATTTGACCGCGCACGACCTGGAAACAGGCAAAGAGTTGTGGCGCTGGGGCACATGGAACCCGTCCCGGATCGGCCACTGGCGGCTCGTGCCCTCTCCCGTCGCGGGCAACGGCATCGTTCTGGCGTGCGCGCCCAAGGGCGATCCCATTTACGCGATCAAGGCCGATGGTTCAGGCACGCTGGATGATTCAGCCATCGCCTGGAAAAGCGAAACCCAGCGAACGTTGTCTTCGGACGTGCCCACCCCGGCGTTTTACAAGGGCGACTTCATCGTTCTCGGCGACATGCGCAAAACGCTCCTCCGGGTCGATCCCAAAACCGGCAGCATCAAATGGTCCCTCGAACTGCCCGGCCGCAAGAAGCTCGAATCCTCGCCCACCGTGGCCGACGGGAAGATTTACTTCATGGACTTCGGGGGTGACGTCGTCGTCGCGGACGCAGAAAAGGGCGTGGTCCTCAACACCATCCCGATGGGCGAGCAGGGCGACAACGAGATCCGGTCCTCAATCGCGGTTGCGAACGGCCAGCTTTACATTCGGACGAACAAGAAGCTGTTTTGCGTTGGCAAAGGCGCGTAGAGCAGCCAGGTGGGATGTGCCTACCGATCCTCCCATGAACAATTCCTCTGGACCGCGGCCTTTAGGCCGCTTCCAGGCTGGACTACGGAGAGCGCGCGGAAGCAGCCTGAAGGCTGCGGTCCGCCCGGTCTCAGGCTCATGGGCCGCGTGCATGGTTCTGAAACCCATGAACCAACCCACCTCGTCGCCCCTCCCAGGAGGGGAACTGGACGCTGCGACGTCGAATGAAGGTCCCCTCCTGGGAGGGGAAGGGGTGGGTTCACGATCCCAATGCGCGGTTCGGAAATCGTGATGGCTCCCTATGAACGAAGTCTGGAGTGTGCCCTGCTCCGCACTGGGGTTGCGCCTCTGCCAATTCTGAGTTCCGGGTGGCTCTGCGTTCCCTTTCCCCTCACCCCCGCCCTCTCCCTTCGAGAGAGGGATTCACACGCCCTGATCAAAAGGAAGACCCGCACCCGGCAAAACCCTCTCCTTGGGGAGAGGGCCAGGGTGGGGAAAGAACACGTCGTTCGGTCCAACGCACAGGAATCTTGACAACACGCCGAATCCAATGAAAACCCACCCGCATTCTCGCATCCATCCAATTGTCCTCGGTTGCCTGCTTACCTGCGCCGCAACCATTCTGCGCGCCGACGAGGGCATGTGGCTCTTCAATGACCCGCCCCGAAAACTCATCCAGGACAAATACGGTTTCACGCTGGCCGACGACTGGCTCGAACACGTCCAGAAATCTTCCGTGCGCTTCAACAGCGGCGGCTCCGGCTCGTTCGTTTCCGAAGACGGCCTGGTGATGTCGAACCACCATGTCGCGGCAGATTGCCTCCAGAAACTCGGCGACAAAGATCACAATTACTACCGCGACGGCTTTTACGCCAAGACCCGCGCCGAGGAGAAACAATGCCACGACCTCGAACTCAACGTTCTCATGAGCATTGACGACGTCACGGACCGCGTGAATGCCGTCGTGAAGCCGGACATGACCGCCGAACAGGCCTTCCTCGCCCGCCGCAAGGTCATGGCCGAAATTGAAAAGGAATCGCTCGACAAGACCGGCCTGCGCAGCGATGTGGTGACGCTTTTCCAGGGCGGCAAGTATCACCTCTATCGCTTGAAGAAATACACGGACGTCCGCCTCGTGTTCGCTCCCGAACAGCAGATCGCTTTCTTTGGCGGCGACCCGGACAATTTCGAGTATCCGCGTTTCGACCTCGACGCCGCCTTCTTCCGCGCTTACGAAAATGGCCGGCCGGCCAAAATTCAGCATTATTTGAAATGGAGCAAAGCCGGCGCCGCCGAAAACGAACTGATCTTTGTTTCAGGCCATCCGGGCCGAACCAGCCGCCTCCTCACGGTCGCGGAACTGGAATATCACCGGGACGTGCGGCTGCCGAATGCCCTGGCCCGGTTGTATCGCGCCGAGGTCGTCCTGACCGCCTACAGCGCGCGCAGCGAAGAGAACGCGCGCCGGGCCAAGGAAGATCTGTTTTCCGTGCAGAACAGCCGCAAGGCGCTCCGGGGGATGCAGGGCGGACTGCTCGACCCGGCGCTGATGGGAGCCAAGCAGGCCGAGGAGCGCAAGCTGCGCGAGTTCGCGGCGGCTAATCCTCAATTCAAAGACCCAGTGGCGGCCTGGGATCGCATCGAACAGGCGCAAAAGATTATTCGCGAGAATGCGCAGCGATTCAATTTCCTGGAGGCTGGCCTCGGCTTCAACAGCAAGCTGTTCGACATCGCGAGAACGCTGCTCCGCGCGGCTGACGAGCGCCCCAAGCCCAACGGCGAACGCTTGCGGGAATTCGTCGAGTCCGGGCGCGAATCGCTGGAATTCCAGCTTTTCTCCGAGGAACCGATTTATGAGGACTTCGAGCAACTCAAGCTTGCGGACTCGCTGACGTGGCTTTCCGAGCAACTGGGGCGCCAGCACGAACTGGCTCAGAAAATCCTGGCCGGCAAATCTCCCCAGCAAAGAGCCGCCGAACTCATCCGCGAATCGAAGGTCAAGGACGTCGCCACGCGCAAGAAACTCTACCACGAAGGCAAATCCGCCGTGGATGCCGCGCGTGATCCGATGCTTGAACTGGCACGACTGGTGGACGCCGACGCGCGCGCGGTCCGCAAGGTCATTGAGACACAAACTGAAATCAAGCAGCAGGCCTACGCTCAAATCGGCAAGGTCAGATTCGCGCTGTCCGGAACGGGATCCTATCCGGATGCCACCTTCACGCTGCGGCTCGCGTACGGCGCGGTCAAGGGTTACGAGGAAAACGGACGCCGCGTGCCCTTCCAAACGACGGTGGCCGGACTTTACGAGCGCGCGGCCGATCAGAAATTCAAACCGCCATTCGATCTTCCCCAAACCTGGATCAAGCGGAAGGGCCGGCTGAATCAGGCGACGCCATTCAACTTCGTGAGCACCGCCGACATCATCGGCGGCAATTCGGGCAGCCCGGTGATCAACCGCAATGCCGAGGTCGTCGGATTGATCTTCGATGGGAATATCCAATCCCTCGTGCTGGACTACGGCTACACCGACGCCCAGGCCCGGGCCGTTTCCGTGCATTCGTCGTCGATTGTTGAAGCCCTGCGCAGAGTTTACGACGCCGGCAAGCTGGCGGATGAGATCACACGCCAGCGTTGATTCGCGACGACGCCTCTGCCGAGTTCTGCCGACTGATCCGAACGGGTCCTTGACCTCCTGGCTCAAGCAAGGCGATACTTTGGTCATGAGCACTCCTGTGCGCGTGACGAGCAAGCGACAGGTCCTCTTGCCTAAGCAGTATTGTGAGCAAATGCGAATCCACCCCGGCGCGACTGTTTGTGTCACACCGGTTGCTGATGGACTCTACCTCACTCCCATCTCCCCTCCCACTGAGCGAGAGCTGCGCGACGCGTTCAGGGTCGCTGGAGCACATGGACCGAAACACATCAGCCCCGAAGCGGAGAAACTGATGGCCGAGTCGATACGGGCCGTGCGGGTCCGTCGATCCCCCAGTTCATGATCGCTGTGTTGGACACGTCTGTTGTCCTGGCCGGTCTCTTCTTCAGAACTGATTCTTACCGTTGTCTGGTGGCGTTCGCCCGCCGACAGTATCAGATGGCCGGAACTCATGAACTCTTCGAAGAGTATCGCGAGTAATCTAATGTTCCGCCTGTCAGGTTGGGAACCCGCCGGTGTCGGAGTTCATTTCTGCGAACAGACATTGTTGCGGCACTTACGGCAATTCTTCGATCGTGATCTCCTTGTACGAAATCTCCGTCTTCCCTCCGCCGTGGACCTGCAAACCGATTAACCCGTGCTGCGGGATGCTGTCGTCCGGTTCGGTGTAATCGATCGTTTGCGTCCCGTTGATCGAAAGCCGGATGCGCTTGCCTTCGCAGCGGATTTCATAGTCATTCCATTCATTGCGCTTGAGGATCTTCTCCACCACGCCTGCTTCCGGCTTCGTCAGCACTTTGTTTCGGCGCGTCTCGTCATAAAGCGCGCCCCACCAGCCATCCCCGATGTCGGCCTGGTACCCGATCATTTCGTTGGGCGGATTGGTGGCGCGCTGGCTCCGGATCTGGACGCCGCCGTTCACGAAGCCTTCCGTGCCCAGGAGCTTGAATTTCAAACGCAGGATAAAGTTCGTGTAACTGCGTTTCGTGGCGACGAATTCGTTGCGCGGGACGCGTTCGCTCAGTGTTCCACCGACGATCGCGCCGTCCACGATCCGCCAGGTCTTTTGCGTGTCGCCTTCCCAGCCGTTGAAAGTTTTGCCGTCGAAGAGGGAGACAGGCTTCCCCTTGTCTGCGGCGCAGGCCAGCGAGATGGAGAAGGCAAGGGTCAGAAAATGAAGGATAGATTTCATAACGCTGAGAATTGATTCAGTTACGTTGCGAGTGATCGCCGCGAATCATTCCACGGCAGCCCGAAAACACCAGAGGAATTTCGAGTAACCGCGTCAGGCGGTGCTTCTCACTTCTCCGTGCATGTCGGAACCTTGGCGTTGTAGGGCAGGCTTTCCGGCCTGCCGGTTAAGGGTCTGTGCAAAAATAAATTCCGGTTTTGCTGGAGGCGATTTCGCTTTCTGGCGAGGCACGACGAAGGAGCATAGCCAGGGCTCTGCGACTGAGGAGAAACGAAGCCAGAAAGCGAAATCG
>VHCZ01000183.1 GCA_016871535.1 Verrucomicrobiota bacterium | reverse complement strand
CGGCGCAACCCGAAGGGCGGCAGTTCTTTTTCGCCAGACTTCGTTGCTTGCTCCTTACAGATCCACTTCGGGATATGCTCGTCGCTCGCGCCTCGTCTGGCCGAAAAATCCCTTGCCGCGAACGTGAGCGTATTTATGAAATGGACCACTAAGCTACTGCCGCTTTACTGATCAGACCGTGGGATAGAATACACTTTGTTGCGTCGCATTTAGGCTCTGACGCGACGAAGGAGAATATCCCTGGTGGATCTTCGACTGAGGAGCAACGAAGCCAGATCCCAAATGCGGCGCAACCCGCAGGGCCAGGGGTCTTTTGGCCAGCCGCTTCGTCGCTCGCTCGTTGTGGATCGCAGGGATCCACCGCCTCGCGCGCTCCTCGCGGCTGGCCAAAAGACCCCTGGCAAAGTCTATTCTTTCCCACGGTCTGATCAGTAAGGTCCACCAATCCACTACTCCACCGCTCCACACTCCGATACTCCGACACTCCCGAACTTGGCAGGCTGGAAGCCTGCCCTACATCAAAATGGAAAGGGCGCGCTCATTGGGCGCGCCCTTTCGTGGGAGGTCCCGTTTGTGTGTAGCTTGGGATTTACGGGGAAAGCGTGCGGTAGAACCGCTGCTCGATATTCGTCGTCTCAGGATCGAGGAACTGGCCGCGGCCCTGCGCACTGCCGGTCGCGGAGCCAATATCCGTCCAGGTCTTCAGATCGTTTGACGCCTGAATCTTGTAGGTTCGTCCCGGTGAAGCCGGGAATTGAACCACAACGCCGTCTTCGATCTTGATGATTGACAGCGCGTCTTTCCGGCCTTCATCAGCGAGCACGACCGTGTTGTCCCTTCGCGTCGGCTGGAGATTGAGGAGCTGCAGATCTCCGCTGCCTCTTCGGCTGCCTAACAGCGCGAACGCGCTCGACTCGACGTTGATCCCTGGGAGACCCTCGGCTTTGATGAGGACGTAATCCACCTCGAACACCGAGATGCCGTTGATGCTGCCACCGGTGATGCCGGCAAACAATCCTGACCCGGTTCGAGGTGCTGCTGCCGGATAACGATCCCATCGAACTTGCCAATCGGCCGGTTCGGGGGCTGTGCCGTCTGCAAGCCAGGCCTTGCCAAAAGCATCCGCCTGACCGGTGCCGAGATTCACTTCATGTCGCAAACGCAGCCAGTACCAGGTGTTGGTCACCCAGCGGTTTGTGCCCACGGGCCGGAAGTCGAAGCCCGGTCCCCAGGCGCGATTATCATCCAACAGCCGCACGTGACGGCCATTGATCGAGACTCCACCGGCGTCCTGATTCAGGTCACGGAAGTGCAGGTTGATCCCCTGGCTGTTGGTGTTGATCGCTGTTCCGATGCCGGCTCGAGCCGGATCGCCCGTTCCAAACTCAAGGACTCGGATTCGAGCCAGGACTTCCTGGGTCGTTGAACTGTACGGCCCTTGATACACAAGGTGATTTGGATCGCCCGCCGCGCTCACTACTCGCAACACACCGTTGGTCAGGCTGTAGATGTTCGGCGACGGACCGCGCCGTATCCAATTCGGATTCAGCGTCGGGCTGCTGAAATCATCCTGATAGCCGCTGACCACCAAGCCGAAGTCCGAC
This sequence comes from Verrucomicrobiota bacterium, assembly GCA_016871535.1. Classification (NCBI taxonomy): domain Bacteria; kingdom Pseudomonadati; phylum Verrucomicrobiota; species Verrucomicrobiota bacterium. Next base: position 10,849 of record VHCZ01000183.1, on the reverse strand, counting down.
GGGACCGCCGGATTCGTGTCGATCAGAATGCGCGACCGGACGCGGATCGGGTTGCCGGCGACGTCTTGCACGTTGTTCACAGTCAAGATGTGGAACTGCCCCGCCGCGAGAGCGGTGGTGGTCAGATCAACCGAATTGGCCGTGGCGCGCGTGACGGACCGCACCGTGACGTTGTTGTTGATGGCGTAATTGGCCGCGTTGGTCGCAGTGTTGGACACCGCTTCCGAGAACACGACGGTCACCCGGTCCGTTCGAGCGTATGAACTGGCGGAGACCAGCGTGGGGGCAACCGTGTCGCGCGTGACTGTGACCACGGCGTCCTGACTTGTCGCCACAGCACCGGGAATGCTTAAGACAACGCGGTAAGTAGCGGTGTCGGCCACCTTGAGAGGCGGCGTGGTGAGGGACGCGTTTGTAGCGCCCGGAATGTTCGCACTGTTCCTTTGCCACTGATAACGCACGGGCTGCGTCTTGGACTGTCTCGTCACTCCTTGGGCGGCGACCGACAGCGTGACTGTATTGCCATCGCTGACCGCCACACTCTGCGGCTGCTGTTGGAAGTTAATCGACGCGCCCGCCGGGTTGGCTGCCGTGGCGAGGAATTCTCCCGGGATCACCGGCGCGCCATTCGCGGGAACGGGCTGGCCCGGAGCCCTCCAGGTGACGCCAAGGTGGTCGCCTCCGCCGCCTTCTTTCATGAGCGCTTCGACATAGTATCGCTTCCCGGCCACAAGCGGGATGGGGGCCGAGCGATTCTCCGGGTTCGCGGCGTTGCGCCGATCCGTGACGACCCATTGCCGGGCGCCGTTCCAGGCCGGTTCCTGGGCAATCAGCTGCCGGTTGCTCGGACTCTCGTCCGAACTGAGGAACAAGTGGCACTGATCGTCGCCTGAGATGTAGAACACATAATCACCCGTGGTTGGCGGGATGATAAACCCGGTGAGCCGAACGCCGTAGTTGTCCGGAGCCCCCCCCGAGGACGGCGTCTCAAAGGTTGCCGCCAGATCGATCACGTCCGGGCTGTTGGGGAATTTCGGATTGTTGGTCAAATCCGAGACCAGCACGCCGCCGATGTTGTTATAGACTTCGCGCAGCAAGTATCCGCTGGCGGGAACCCAACTGGTGAAGCGACCGATGCTGTTGGCCGCGTTGCGGCCGGAGGTCGAATCTCTCACGCCTTTGGCGGTCACCGTGTACTCGATGCCAGGCTGCTGGGGCGCGGTCGTGAGAACAACCGTCTGGCTGTCCGCTCCAAGTTTGGCCGCGACCACGTTGAGGCCGGCGACCGAATAATTCGCGGCGTTGTTCGCGCTGGCGGGATCGAGCGGCTCATTGAACGCCAGCGTGGCCTCGGTCAGCGACGGGCCACCAGAAACGGAGATGAGAATCGGCGGAGTCGTGTCCGGCAACACCTTCACGGTGGCAGGGTCGCTCGCCGCCACGCTGAAGGCGTTGGTCACCAGCACGCTGATGAAGGCGGTTTGGTGCGCCAACGTGACCCGCGGAATCGTGTAGGTTGCGCCGTTCGCTCCGGCGATCGCTATGCCGTTGTTGTACCATTGATACCCGTAAGGCGGCGTTCCAACGGCCGCCACGGAGAAGGTGGCAGGCTGCGATTCCGTTGCCGTCGCCGTGACCGGGTGGGCCGTGATTTCGACCGCGCCCGAGGCGATGGGCGACGACAACTGCGATCCTGGGATGGATTCCGTGTTCGGCGGGTTGCCAGTCACGGCTTTTTCGCGGACGGCGACCTGGAGGAAATCGCCTCCAGTGCCCTCCTTCAGATAAGCCTCGACCCAGTATTTCTGCCCGCCGTTCATCGCGATTTCGGGAGAGACACGCGGTCCGCCGGCGGCCGTCGCTCCGTAATTGTTGCAGCACGCGTCTTCGCGCGCGACGAGCACTTTCTTCGTTGGATCTTGGCTGGTCGCGTTGTTCGTGCTCATCCAGAGTTGCGAGGCGTCGTCGCTGCGGATGAAGAACCGATAAACGCCGTTGGACGGCGGGATATAGTACCCGGCGATCCACGCGCCATAGCCTTCATGGCTGTCGTTCGGATAGACCGAGCGCGTGTTGAATTCGGACATGAAGAGCACCTCATCCGCCTGGCCGCTGCGGAATTTCGGGTTGTTGATCAAATCCGCAACGCTGTTGCCGGGGATGCCATTGAACGCCAGAAAGGCCAGGAGGCTCTGGGACGTGTTGAGACTCACCGTGGTGGGATTCGGCGCAATCTTGTTGGGCACAGCCGCGCGATCCGTGACGTCCTTGATCGTGAGGGTCAGCGCACGGCCTTCCGGGATGTCCGCGGTGGTCAATACGACCGTCCGGTTATCGCGGCCCGGTCCGGCGGCAAAGACGTTGATTCCGCCGCTGACGGAGTAATTGGCCGGATCGAACGCCGTGTCCGCAATCGGCTTGGAGAAGACCACGGTGACACCGTTCGGATTCCCGCGCGTTGTCGCGGAAACCACCGCCGGCGCGGCCTTGTCTGCCGTCACGGTAACTTTGGCGCCCTTGCTGGTCACGTTGCCCACCGGGTTGGTGACGCGCACGGTGAACACCGCGCCATTGTCGCTCATCGCGACTGGAACTGTCAGCGTCCGGCTGGACGCATCGGCGATGGCAGCGTTGTTCTTGAACCACTGATAAGAGAAAGGCCGCGCGCCGTTGGGTTCAACGGAGAACGTGGCCGTTGTATTCTCGGTGACACTGGTGTCAGCCGGGTCGCGCGTGATGGCCAGGGTTGGATCTTCAGTATCCAGCCAGCGAATCGCCGCGTCGAACAAAGCGGCGGTCGCGGCGTTGGCGGCCGTCGGCGAGGCATCGTCGAGGACGAAGCCCAGGCGCCGCTCTGCGGCCCGGCGTCCATCAAACAACACGTCGCCTTGCTCGTATCCAAAGATGACCGCCTGGGTGTCGCTGCCGACGGAACGTGCGATCACGATGGCATTGGGAAGCGGAATGCCCCAGGTGGTCGTCTGGGCCGAGGTGAAGATCACGTTCGTGCCCGCCGGCAAGCCGGCCGCGAGCGGATGGCCCGCGCGGATGATGTTGATGGAAGTCTGGGTCGCGGTGGTGCCGAATTCGGTGGAAGCGGTGCCCGTCATGCCCAGATCATCGTAGTTCGCGCTTTCGTAGTTCATGAGCGGCACGGCGGTGTCGCGGAACTTGTGGACGCCGCCAGACAGCATGTCACCCGAACTCACCGTAGAAGAAACGACGATCACGGACATGCCCGAGGCATGACCCGTCGTAACTGCCGGGGCCGTCACGCTGGTGACCTTGTAGCCGAGCGTAACCAAGCGGTTCGAGACGACACGGTCGCCGGCCGAAGGCGTCGCGCCAGTGACGAACAAGGCTTGCTTCGGTGCGAGATCGCTTCCGCCCGCTTTGATCGTGCTCAGGCCGTCCGCTTTGATCATGACGTAGTCCACGTCGAAGACGGACACGCCGCCCGCGCTGCCCGCAGTGATTCCTGCAAAACCCGCCCGGACGGTCGCAGCCGGGTATCGATCCCATGTGATTTGCCAGTCCGCTGGTTCGGGAACGGTTCCATTGGCGAGCCAAGCTTTGCCGAAGACATCCATTCGGCCGCTCGCCAAGTCCGGCTGCTGCTTCAGCCGCAGCCAGTACCAGTTGTTGGTTACCCAGCGGTTGGGTCCTACGGGCCGGAAATCAAATCCAGGCCCCCAGGCGCGCAAATCGTCCAGCGTCCTGATGTGGCGGCCGTTGACCGTGGTGCCGCCGTCCGTTTGATTTGAATCGCGGAAATGCAGGTTGATGCCCTGGCTGTTGGTCCCGACACCGACTCCGATGCCGCCGCGAGGCTGATCTCCGTTCGGCCCAAAATTCACGATGCGAATGCGGGCCAGCACTTCCTGATTCGTCTGGTTATAGCCGGCGACTTCGTACAAGAGATGGTTGGGATCGCCCGCGGCGGTGCTGACGCGAAGGTAACCGTTGGTCACGCTGTACACGTTGGTGGCGCCTCGCGCAACCCAGCCGGCGGGTAATGAAGATCCGCTGAAGTCCGTTTGGTAAGCGCTGAGCAACCGGCCGAATTCTGCGGGAGCCGCCGGGTCGTTGTTGATGACCAGTTGGGCATTCGCAGCGATGGTGTTCGGTTTCTCCGCCAGATCCTGGATGCTATTGATGGTCAGGCGAAGCCCATCCGTCGGCAACGGGCCGCTGGCGGCGGGAGGTCCGCTGCTCGGAGTGACGAGTTGGACGGCATTGATTGGCGCGCGCGGCGTGCCGCTGAAACCGAACGGCACCACCGTCGTGGCCTCAATCCGAATCGCCGAAGCCCCTAATCCGGAAAATAGGAGGTAGGTACCGGCGCCGTATTGCGGCACGGGCAGGATCGGAACCTGCACCAAGCTGTTTGGATTGGCCGGTGATTGCGCGAGCACGTAATCCTTGAGCACCGCCCCGCTGGCGGCATCGACGATTCGATAAGCTCCGCCACGGGCCGAAACGCCACCCAGGGTGTACACATAAACGTCGTAGCCGCCCGAACTCAATTGTGGCGGGAGGTTCGATATCGTCACGCTGGTCGTGGTAGTGTTGCCGGTGTCGAGGTAACCGCGCATGAGCACGCGGTTGGGACTGTTGGTTGGGAACGCGTTGTTGTTCTCGGTGCGGCCGGCTGCCGCGAGGTTGGCCCAGGTTCCATTGGACGCCCAGATGACAGAGGTGTCCACAGGCTGGCTGCTGCCAGAAATGTCCACGACCACCTTATTCGTCGATCCATTCTGGCCGTTCAGGTTGTTCCAATTGGCCTGAGCCACCGAAGCCACACCGGCGACGTCCTTCGGCGTCAAACTGCTGTCCTGCTCGTTCGAGCCGAAGTTCAAACCCAGCTTGTACGGCCGCGACGGCACGATTTGCACCGCATTGATAGGCGCGCGGAAGGCCGTGGTGCCGAAGCCGAGGCCACCCGCCGTCGTGGCTTCAACCACGATGGTGGGAGCGCTAAGGCCGGCGAACACGATGTAAGTGCCGGTTCCGACTTGGCCGGGCGGCAAGCCCACGGGCACAGCCACGTGGTTGGTCGGATTGGCGCTGGCTCCTGCGATCACATACCCCTTCAGCACGGCCCGGGTCTTGCCATCCAGGATGCGATAGCCGCCGCCCTTGTTCGGCACACCGCCCAGGATATACACGTAAACGTCGTAACCGGCACCCGAAGTCAGGGCGGGCGGGATGTTCCCGATGGTGATCGCCGTGGTTGAAGAGGCGGTCGTGTCCAGGTAGCCGGTCATCAGAACCCGGTCGGCGCCATTCGTGGCGAAGCGGTTGTTTTCTTCCCCGCGGCCCGTCGAAGCCCAGGTGTTGTTCGAATTCCACTCGACGTTGACCGGCGTGGCTGCGGCGGTGCCTCCGACGTCAGCGACAATCTTGTTCGTGGAACCGGTCTGGCCACCCAGGTTGTTCCAATTCGCCTGGGCGATGGAAGCTACGCCGGCAATGTTCGTCGAAGCCAGGAGGCCTCGTGCTTCGTTCGCGCCGAAGTTCAACCCAATGCTGGGTGGAGGCGCTGGAGCCGCTTTCAGTTCGAGCCCAAACACCATGTCCGAACTGGTGGTGTTATTCTGATGAACTTCGGCCGCCAATACGTTGTCACCAACCACAAGCGCGCTCGAAGGAATCACAAACGGCCCCTCGTACCTGTTTTCATGGTCGCTGGGCACAGCGACCGTCGAGGAGGTGATTGGCCCTGTGGCGGGAAGGAAGAACCGGTGCACCTCCTGGCCATTCAGATAGAGCGCGACACCGTCATCCACGACATGGCGGATGATCAGCATCGTCGTCTGCGGATCGCCGTTGAAGGTAAAGTGCGTGCGGAAGTAGTCCGTGATGATGTCGTTCGCGGTCGAGCCCGGCTTCCTGCGCACAAGCTGAGTTCGAATCGGTTCCGCGGTGGCGCCAGTTTCAAATGCCAGGAGCGCCTTCCCGATTCCCCAGGATCTATCGTCGAAGTTCTTCTCTTTCCAAGAGGTGCCCAGGTCGTTGCCGGTGTTTTCGTACCGCCAGTTCTGTATCTCATTGATCGCAATGAGCGTCGTCTCGGCTCCCGGCGCCGGTTTGTCGAAAGGCGCCACTGAACCATAACTCAGGCCGACGCGCAGTTCATCGACCAGCAACTCAGCATAAGGCCGGGTGGCCTGGGTGTTTCCGGCAAACGGGCGGATTCGGTTGAAGGAATAATCAAAGGCGCCAGTGGATTTGGCCTCGGCGCTGGCGATACTGGGTTCGGCGTCCAGCGAAGGATTTACCCAGAGGTAGGCATCATCGTTGCCGTCCTTGAAATCAACCCGCACCACTACAAAGGAAACCTGGTCCATGGCCGCCAGCGATCCCCGGCGGTTGGCAAGCGAACCGTCCGGCAGCAGCGCCCAGGTGTTGGTCGGCGCGCCCGAACTGCCGCCGACCGCAAGCTGCTCTGAACTGGCGGCCAGGGTCGAATTGAAGAGGGAGACGTTCGCCGCCCGCGGATAGATATTATTCGTTTCAGCGGCTACGAGATTGTTGGTGGTGCGTCCGATGCGCGCGCCGATGAAGCTGAACCAGGCGGTGGTGCCGGAGTTGGTCAGCACACTGGGCAATTCGCGGAACGGCTGGGCCGTGTTGTTCGTTCCAGTAAAGTAGGCTCTACCGCCCGAAGTCACCAGAGTGTTGCCGCGCGCATCCGTGTAGGAAAGACTCCCAGCTTGAACCAGGGAACTGTTTGCAGGCGAACCGTTCGTTTGCCAGGCGGCCCCCCATCCTGTGCCGCCGGTTTTGCCGGGGATTTCGCCCGCCGGGTAGTCGAAACCTTCGTAAGCAAGAGGAGCGGCAGGGGTGGTCCCAGCCGGCGCACCCGCGGGAGGTGTGGTGGCGGCGGGCGCCGGCGCCGTGGTGACAGCCAACTCAACCTTGTTCGGCTCGATTCGCGTCGCGCTCGTGACGCGCACGCCATTGTTGAGCGAATAATTGTCAGTCTTGGTCGCGGTCGCGACGCTGACCGGTTCGGAGAACGTCACGGTGACTTTGTCCGTCCGGGTGTAGGTGTTGGCGCTGATCAGCGACGGAGCGGTGGTATCCGGCGTGACGGTCAATGTGGCTTCCTGGCTCAAAACCTCTTTGCCTGGGATCATGAGCAAGGCCCGGTACTTCGCTCCGTTGTTCGAGGGAGTCGCCGCCGTGGAATAGGAACTGCCATTGGCGCCGATGATCTCCACGCCGTTCCTTTGCCACTGGTAAGCGATCGGATGATCGGTTGAAGTGAGGGTGACGGCCGTGGCAGCTACGGAGAAGGTGGCGTTCGCTCCACCCCCTTCGGTCATGTTGACGCTTTGCGGTTGCTGGGTGATGGTGATTGACGCGCCGTCCGGGTTGGCAAATGAACTGAGGTAAACTCCGGGAATGAATTCGACGTTCGGGGGGTTCCCGCTGATGGCTTTCTCGCGGAACGCGACTTGGACATAATCGCCGCCGGTCCCTTCTTTTAGCAACGCTTCGATGTAATAGCGCTGTCCGGCGGTCAACGCGATGTCCGGAGAAACGCGGGGTCCACCGGCGGCGGTCGAGCCGTAGGCGTTGCAGCACGCGTCTTCCTTCGCGATCAACACTTTTCCGGAAGCGGCGGTGCTATTGGCGCTGTTGGTGTTCATGAACAACTGCGAAGCGTCGTCGCTGCGGATGAAGAAGCGATACAGGCCGCTGGAGGGAGGCGTGAAGTATCCGGAGACGCGCTCGCCATTGAGTTCGGGGACGTCATCGGTCCGACTGTTAAACGAGGTGATGTATCGGGTCGAATCGGGCTGGTTGTCCACGAACTTGGGCACTTTGATCAAATCCGCAACCGTGTTGCCGGCGATGTCGTCGAACCTTTCGGCGAGCAAAACTCCCCGGCTGAGAACCCACGCGGAAAAACTTACTTCCGTGCCGGGGTCGATGGGGGTGACGGCAGCGGTGGCATCACGGACGCTGAAAACGAGGAGAGTATAGGTCGCGCCCGGGGTTTGCGGAGTCGTGCTCAGGACAACCGTGGTGCGGTCCGCGCTGAGTTTGGCGCCGGTGATGCCCAGCGCCGCAGGGAAAAAGGCGTAATTCGGAAGGTTCGTCGCGGTCGCAGGCAAAAGCGGCTTGGAGAACTTGATCGTCACGTCGGTGAACGTTGTGCTCCCGGTGACGGAAACGATGGTGGGCGCCGATTTGTCTTCGGTGACGGTCAATTTGGCGGCGCGGCTCGTGACGTTCCCGGAGGCGTTGGTGACGCGGACGGAAATGGTCGCTCCGTTATCGCTGAGGTTTGGCGCGAATGTGAGGGTCCGGCCGGTTGCGCCTTCGATGGCGGTGTTGTTCTTCAGCCATTGAAAGGAGAACGGCCGCGCGCCGTTCGCTTCGCAGGTGAAGGACACGGACCGCGTTTCGGCGACGGTGGCGTCGGCGGGTTCACGCACGAAGACGGGGGCGGGATTGGTTGGATTGGCCCAGCGGACGGCGGCGTCGAACAGCGCGATCAGGTTGGTATTGGCAGCCGCAAAGGTGTTGCTATCCAGCGGGACGGCGATGCGTCGCTCGGCGGCGACGGTTCCGCCGAACAAAACGTCGTCGCGCTCATACGCGAAAAGCACGGCCCTGTTGTCGTCGCCCACCTGGCGGGCGATGACGATCGCATTGGGCAGCGCGACTCCGTACTGGATCGTCTGGGCGCTGGTGACGATGACATTGGTGCCAAGGGGCTGGCCCGCAGCCAACGGGTGGTCCGTTCGAACGATATTGATCGAGGTTTGCGAGCCTTGCGAGCCGAAGCGGCCCGCGGCAGTGCTTGTCATGCGCAAATCGTCCAGGTTGGCGCTCTCCCAGTTGATGACCGGCACGGTCGAGGCCAGGTATTTGTATGCGCCGCTGGCCAGCAAATTGCCGGAACCGACCGTCGAGGAAACGACGATCAAATCATTGGTGGCAGCCTGGGCGGTGGCGGAAGCGGTGTCGAGGACCGCTTGCACGCGATAGCCCAGGGTCGCGAGGCGATTGGAGATCGCCAGGTCACTGGCGTTCATCGTCGCGCCCGCATAAACGAAGAGCGCGCGAAGCTGGGTCTGTGCCTGGGCGTGGGCCGGCCAAACCGTCGCAACCAGAATCGCTGCGCTCAAAAGCGCGGAGGCGAGCCTGGGCAAAAAAGATTTGGTTGCATTGACCGAGGGGGATTTCAGGGATGTTGTGCACATATGGTTTCCTCACAGTTTTTTGTCTGGGGATAGACAAAAGCTTCCGAACAACTGGGTAGGCGACAGATTTCGCAGGGCAGCATATCTGGGTTTACGCCGAGACTTACTACTTGAGTACAGCCTGTTCGTCTCTGGGAACGGGGCGTATGACATCACACGGTCTTAAAAAAAGCAACAGAATTCTTGCCGCGCGGTCCGGTGTAAGGTCGGTTCCATGAGAGGGATTCATGCGAAGGCGGACTGCGACGGAGTGACGGAGGAACGGGGTGTCGGGGTCTCGGAGTATCGGAGTGAGGGAGTAATGGAGTGTTGGAGTGTTGGAGTATTGGAAATTGCATCACTCCAACACTCCATCGCTCCGTTACGCCGATACTCCGTTACTCCGTCACTCCCCCACTCCACCGCCCCAACTCAGCCTTCAGCCGCTCCAAAGGCAGGCCGACGACGTTGAAGTAGGAACCAACCACGTCTTGCACGAGCGCGTCGCCGCCTTCCTGGATCGCGTAGCCGCCCGCTTTGTCGAGGGGATTCATGGAAGCCAGGTAGCGATCGATTTGTTCGAGAGTCAGAGGACGAAAGGTCACTTCGGTGATTTCGGCGAAGAGCCGTTCGCGCCGGTGCCGGAGATGGATCATGGAAACGCCCGTGACGACTTGATGCGTGTCGCCTTGCAACACTTCCAACATCCGCCGCGCTTCGGCGAGATTGGCGGGCTTGCCGAACAGTTTGCCTCGCAGGGTCACGACCGTGTCCGCGCCCAGCACGAGATAATCCGGATAGCGTTTGGAGACGGCCCGCGCTTTTCGGTAAGCGTTGATCTGGGCGAGTTCCGACGGGGTCAGTTGCTCCTGGAGAACCTCCGCCGCGTTGCTGGAAACGACCTGGAACTCCACGTCCAACCGGCGCAGCAATTCGCTTCGCCTCGGCGAGGCTGAAGCGAGGATCAGTTTCGGGAGAGCCATGCCCGCAGACAACCAGAACCTGGCGTTTCCCGCCATCCTGATTTATTCGTAACAATTCAGTCAGGCATCACGAATGAACACGAATCGACACGAACAGATTCTGAATTTGAAGATTTCGTAAAAATGTCTCTCGGATTTTTAACCACGGATGGACACGGATAGACACGGATGTGGATGCGTTCCTATCCGTGTGAATCCGTGTGATCGGTGGTTAACTTTCGAATCTCTTTGGCTAGGATTGAGCTTTCGCGCCGTTTCCGCAGCCCGCTAGTGACCTTTTCGTGAACTCGCCATCACTGCTCCAACTCCGTCCGAATTCGTGCTTATTCGTGTTCATTCGTTTCGGTAGGGCGAGCCTGTCTCAGCGAGCCGAGTCGGACGTGTTCCAAGCACGTGGAGCGGCTCGCCGGGACGGACTCGCCCTACCGAGTTCAGGGTCCGTGAGGAAGGCTCACTAGCGCAGGAAGCTTCCCATGAACCGTTCGACGTTCAACGTTCGATGTTCGATGCGAGCGAGAAGTGCTTGGGAACCTGCCGTGCCCCTCACGGTAAGGCGAGCCTGTCCCCAGCGAGCCGGACTGGACGTGTTCCACACTCGTCGAGCGGCTCGCCGGGACGGACTCGCCCTACCGAGTTCAGGGTCCGTGAGGAAGGCTCACTAGCGCA
>VHCZ01000182.1 GCA_016871535.1 Verrucomicrobiota bacterium | reverse complement strand
AAGCGAGGGAATTGATTGGAAGCGCTATTTCTGAAAGCGCGCGTCGTTGGCATCGCCTTCCGCCATTAGATACGCGAGTAAGTCGAGAATCTGGTCCTTCTCCAGCATGTTGACGATTCCTGTGGGCATGTTGGAAGTTTTGGAGAGGCTGCGGCGCTGCACGTTCCGTTTTGGCACCGTCACATTCTCCGGCGCGAACGGATTCGCGCGGATGACGATCGCGCGCTCGGTTTCGCTCTCAATGCGGCCTGCGATGATTTCGCCGTCCTTCGTCTCGATTTCCGTCGCCGCGTATTGCTCGGAGATGACCTTGGAGGGAAGGAGGATGGATTCGAGAACCTCCTGAACCTTCAGTCGCTTTCCCACGCCGGTGAGGTCGGGGCCGACGCTTCCGCCTTCGCCTGCGAAGCGATGGCATTGGGCGCAGCCCGTATCACGAAACGCCGCATGGCCCGATTCAAACGAGCGCCCGGCTTTGGCCTGCTCGAGCGCCGGGAGCACATCCTCCATCGTCCAATCGCGAACGAACGGCCGGTCCGGTTTCATTTGCGCGATCCAATCGCGGAACAGTTGCACCGCGCGCTGATCCACGACCGCCGTCACGAGCGGCGGCATTTGTCCCGAACCGCGGCGGGAGACGCGCTGGAGCAACACGGACCGTCCCGGATCGCCCGGCGCAACGAGCATGGCGTTGTCGATCCCGAACGTGTCGTGCTGGGGCCGCGCGCCGATGAGATTCATTCGTTCCTTGCGCCGGCCGAATTCGAGCTCCATCTGTGCATTGCCTCCGCCCGCTTCGACATGGCAAACCGAACAGTTGGCGTGCAGGTACGAGCGAGCGCGGGCCTCCAGGTCGGCGCTCGAATCATACGGATCGACGAGTTGAGTGAGTTTTTCGGGAGGATTTGAAATGGAGTTGGTGAAAAGGCCGATGTGCTCCAGCGTCCGCAATTGGTTGTCCCGGACCGCGCCGTAATCGTGCTCCCGGTTCATCTGCGCTTCGGACATGCCCAACACATAATTCACCGCGCGGCTGTGGCAGACCAGGCACTCGGCGCGCGCCGGAATTCGCCAGGTCTGTTTGCGCGCGCCGCCAGACGCGGTCGAGTCCTTGATGCGCAGGGCGATCTCTTCGCCTTTGGCTGGAACCAACGTGGCCTCGGTCTGCTTCGCATTCCAGCGATACGAATAGCCGGCCCACTCGCCTTGTTGCTTCAGCAGAATTCGAGTCTCGATTCTGCGGGCGGACGCCGGATTTCCATTTTCGAATTCAAGAGAGAGCGTTTGCACGAGCACGGCGCCGTCCGGAAAATCCCAGCCGCGCGAGTTTTTGTAAGTGATCTTGGAATCGCCGGGCAACCCGAGGTAGCGCTCGGCGCTCGCGCCATCAGCCCAGCCTGGCGCATTGACCGAATAAGGGATCAGGCCGGCATCGGCGCGGTGTTGCTTCACCGATGTGAGAACCCCAGTTTCGCTGAGCTTCAGCGGAAACTTCGGTCGTTTCGAGTCCTTTGGCGCGCGAATAAACTGATAAATCGCCCCGGCCACGTCGGCCACCAGCAATTCGCCCCGGTGACTCACGCCGAAACCGGCGATCTGCAGCGACGTGTCCGTCAGCTCCGCTTGCCACGTGAGCCGTTTGCCGTCGTGCCGCGCGCCCCAGATTTTTCCCGTGGAGTAATCGCCATAAACATAAACGCCGTTCAACTCCGGAAATTTTTCCCCGTAATAGACCACGCCGCCCGTAAGCGACCGGAACTCCGCGTGATGATGTTCGATGGTTGGCTTGACGATCGGTGTGGGACCGCGCGCGCGATTCAAATAGAAGGGATGACTCCCTTCATAGACGCTCCAGCCGAAATTGTCCCCGCGCCGGACGAAGTAGGCGGTTTCCCACAAGTCCTGGCCGTTGTTGCCGACCCAGACGTGGCCCGTCTTGCGGTCCACGGTCATTCGCCACGGATTGCGAAATCCATAGGCCCACTTCTCCGGCCTGGCGCCGGGCAGGTTCACGAATGGATTGTCCGGCGGCACGGAGTACTTTCGGTCCGCGTCCGGATGATCGACGTCGATTCGCAGCAGACTCGCGAGCAAACGGCTCATGTCCTGTCCGCTGTCCCACGTGTCCGAATCACTCGTGCCGTCGCCGGACGTGATGTACAACATGCCGTCGTTTCCGAATGCCAGATCGCCGCCGTCGTGGCCGGCGGATTTCCATTCCAGGATAATTCTCTCCGACGCGGGATCGCACCGATGCGGCGCCTGGCGAGCCACGGTCAGGCGCGAGACGCGATTGCTCCGGTCCTGGCGGCCCCAAGGGCCGTTGCTGAACACGAAGAGGTAGCCATTCGTTTTGTAGCCGGGATGGAAGGTCAGGCCGTAGATCAACCGGCGCGTCACCTCGAAGAGCGTTTCGGTTTCCCTGGCGCCGGGATCGTCCTTGAATCGGAGGATTTTTGAAGGCACATCCCTGTCACCGCCCTGTTGAATAACCAGAAGCTGATCTGTCCCCGGCTCGGCGGCCACGTAGAGAGGCGCTTTCCACGCGATGTTCGTGAAAGTCTTTTCAACCAGATAAGGAGCGGGCGGCTCGGGTGATCCCACCAAACGCGACGTCGTCCAGGGAATGCGCCGTTCCAGACCGAACGGTTTCTCGTCCGCAGCGCGTGAGACCGCGGCAAATTGCGCAAGCCAGAGCACAAGAGTAACGGCAAGGGGAAGCTTTGGAAGAAACGGCAGGGAGGACATTAAGATTGATGACAAGGTGAAATCAAAAGCTGGCGAAGGCTCCGAAATTGCCCGGTCAATGTCAATATCGGCTCGTCTCCGCTCAGCGATTCTCATTTTGACTTCGGTAGGGCGAGCCTGTCCCCAGCGAGCCGCCTCCAACGTGTTCCCACGACGTCGGACACGGCTCGCCGGGACGGACTCGCCCTACCCTGGAAACGTTCGCCTTCATGGGAAGCAGTCCATAATGAGAACTGCTGGTCTCCGCCCAGCGATTCTCATTTTGCGACTCAGGGAGCGCTGGCGTCCCCCGCCGGCGTGTGGGGTTGATAAGATCACGGGAATTCGCCGACAAGGATGTCGGCGCTCCCGGTAAGATGAGAATGGCTCGTATCCGCGCCTCGGCGCCTTATTGCGCTTCCAAAGGAAGTTTTCCGGTTATATCCTGATTCAAATCAATGTTCCCGACCGGCATTTCACATTTTATCTCGGAGCCGCTATGAATCTCCATCGCCATTCGCTGCTTCTGTTTCGCGTCCTCGCCGTCAGCCTGACCGCCAGCTCGGTCCCGGCTCAAGTGGGTGTCTTTTCCAAGGAACAAATCATCCAGTACACTCCGGACTGGAAAGGCGAACGTTTTCCGGATGGCCGGCCCAAAGTTCCCGACGACATTCTTCAGCGCATGAAGGACGTTTCCATCGAGGAAGCCTGGGGCGTGTGCCGCGGCCGTGGTTTTAACAATCAGTTCGAAGGCAACTGGGTCATCACAGGAGAAAAGCCTGTGCTCGTGGGCCGCGCCGTCACCGCTTATTTCCATCCCGTGCGTCCGGACGTCAACAAAGTCATCGCCGACAAAGGCAAAGAGGAAGGGCGCATCGGCGGGCAAAATTCCTGGGTCATCGACACGGTCGTCAAAGGCGATGTCATTGTCGTGGATCTCATGGGTAAGATTATCGACGGCACGTTTATGGGGGACAATCTGGCGAATTCGATTTGGTCCAAGAGCGGCGGGCTAGGCGTGGTGGTCGATGGCGGGGCGCGGGATATCGAGGGCGTTGAGGAAATTCCCGATTTCGTCACTTTCACCCGAGGTTGGGACCCGTCCGCCATTGCCAATGTCATGCTCATGGGGATCAACACGCCGATCCGGATCGGGCGCGCGTCGGTGATGCCCGGCGACGTCGTGCTGGCCAAGAAGGAAGGCGTCTTCTTTGTGCCGGCGCATCTGGCGCAGGAAGTGGTGGAGCGTTCCGAGGTCATCCGGCTGCGCGATCAATTCGGGCATCAACGGCTGCGCGAAGGCAAATACACCCCCGGCCAGATCGACCGCAATTGGACGAGCGACATCGAAGCGGATTTCAAGGCGTGGCTCCAGGAGCGCAAAGACAAACTGACCCCGTACCAACGGCAAAGACTATTGAATGAGTAATCAATCAAAAACCACCCATGAACACGATGAAACGACGAGATTGGCTTAGAGGAATGGGCCTCGGCGCAGCCATGACCGCCGCGGGCGCGCGCACGGCATTTTCCGCCGAAGAAGCCCAAGCAGTCCGAGGCCGCGTGCGCACCGCTTCCGAGCCTTCCAAACTCAAAATCACCGACATGCGCGTGGTGCGCATGCCGACCACCATGAACCCGTACGTGATCCGGATCGACACCAACCAGGGCGTCAGCGGTTACGGGGAAGTTCGCGACGGCAGCAGCCCGACGTTCGCGTTGATGCTCAAGAGCCGCATCCTGGGCGAGAATCCCTGTCACGTGGATCGGGTTTTCCGAAAGATCAAACAGTTCGGCCACCACGCGCGCCAGGCCGGCGGAGTGGTCGCGGTCGAAATGGCTTGTTGGGATCTGGCGGGCAAGGCCTGGGGCGTGCCGTGCTGGCAAATGCTCGGCGGCAAGTTCCGCGAACAAATCCGCATGTACGCCGACACGACCACCAGCCGCGATGCAGAGGTCATGGGCAAACGACTCAAGGAACGCCGCGAGAAAGGATTCACGTTCCTGAAGATGGATATCGGCATCCAGCTCGTGCAACAAATCGAAGGCACGGTCACCGCCCCGAGCGATCGCGGCAAAGATCCCCGCGACCTCTACGGCAAGCCTCGCCAGTTGGTGCCGCATCCATTCACCGGGACTCGAATCACCGAGAAGGGGCTGGCTAAGATTCAGGAATACGTCGGGAACGTCCGCGAAATCGTCGGCTGGGATATTCCGCTCGCTTCGGATCACTTCGGCCATTTCGCAATCGAAGACGGCATCAAGCTGGCCCAGGCGCTCGATCCCTTCAACCTGGCCTGGCTGGAGGACATGGTGCCGTGGTTTTACACGGATCAATACGTCCGCCTGCGCGATGCCTGTAAGACCCCGATCCTCACCGGCGAAGACATTTATCTTAAAGAAGGATTCCTCCCGCTCTTCGAGAAGAAAGCCATTGCCATCTGTCATCCCGACATGATGAGTTCTGGCGGTTTGCTGGAGACAAAGAAGATCGGCGATCTGGCGATGGAACACGGCATCGCCATGGCCATGCACATGGCGGGTTCGCCCGTCGGTTTGTTCGGGTCGATCCATTGCGCCGCGGCCACGGAGAACTTCCTGGCCATGGAACATCATGACGTGGATACGCCGTGGTACGAAGATTTGGTCAACGGCGTGCCCAAGCCCTTCTTCAAAGACGGTTTCATTCCAGTCCCGGACGGCCCCGGCTTCGGCATCGAATTGAACGAGGAAGCCATCAAGGAAGGCATGCGGAAGCGGCGCTGGGACATCGAAAGGTACTTCTTTCGGCCCACGGACGAATGGAACCAGGAACGCTCGAATGACCGGCTGTGGAGTTGGGTTCCGAACAAGACAGGGGTGGCACAGCCCGAGATGCTGTCCTCAACCTAATGCACGAACTATGAAAAGCACATCCCCTCTCCGTTGAGCGAGGTATCTGTTTAGCGTTGGTGGGGACGGATTCCACTCCGTCCCTGACTAATCCTTGAGACGTCTCTTGAAGGGAGAGCCGGACAACGCAAAAACCAGGTGCCTCCGTTGGTCCATCGTCTCTTCCTGGACGGCGGTCTGCCTCAAGGCTTGATTTGGGACGGAGTGGAATCCGTCCCTACCACGCTGAACACGAATTGAGGGTGAGGGTGATGGCCACGAGATTCTTAGAGCCTATGAAACCTAAACGATCCGTTACACGTCGAACGTTCCTTGCCGCCACAGGTGCGGCCGCCAGCGGACTGGTTGGAAATTCGTTCCATGATGCCAACGCCGCGCCGGCGGCGGCGCCGCGCGATGACTTGCCGACTGCTCGGAAGGAAAACGCCCCCTCCGGCCCGGTCATGAAGCTCGCGGAGATTTTTGGCCCGACGGAAAGCCGGCTTTGGCGCCTGGTCAAACAGTGCGGCGCCGATCACGTCGTCGGCACGTTTTCCCGAATGGGAGCGGCTGCCGACAGTTCAAACGAGAAACCCTGGAGCTACAATTCTCTCGCGCGCCTCAAGAAGGCTTACGAAGACGGCGGCTTTGAATTGGCCGTGATCGAGAGCCGGCCGCCCACAGACAAGATCAAACTGGCGTTGCCCGGCCGCGACGAACAGATCGACGACGTCTGCGAGCTCATTCGCAACATGGGCAAGCTGCACATCCCGGTCTGGTGCTACGAGTGGATGCCGGTCAACAATTGGACGCGCACGTCCTCCGAAACTCGCGGTCGCGGCGGCGCCCTGGTGACGTCGTTCGATCTCGCCCAGTTGAAAGGCGAGCCGATCACTCAATACGAGAAAGTCACGGAAGACGACCTGTGGGCCAATTTGAAATACTTCCTCGAACGCGTCGTGCCCGTCGCTGAAACGGCCCGGGTGAAACTGGCGATGCACCCGGACGATCCGCCGCTCTCGCCGCTGCGCGGGTTGCCGCGCATCATGCGAAGCGTCGAGAATTATCAGCGACTGCTCGACCTCGTGCCCAGCGAAGTCAACGGCATCACGCTTTGCCAGGGAAACTTCACGTTCATGACGCCGGATCTGCCCGCGGTCATCCGCAAGTTCGGAAAGCAAAAGAAGATTTTCTTTGTCCATTTCCGCGACGTCCGCGGCACCTCGGAGAATTTCGTGGAGACTTTCCACGACAACGGCCAGACCGACATGGTCGCGTGCATGCGCGCGTACCGCGACATCGGCTTCGACGGCGTGTGCCGACCAGACCATGTGCCCACGATGGATGGCGACAGCAATGAGAGGCCGGGTTACTCCACCATCGGACGATTGTTCGCGCTCGGCTACATCCGAGGCCTGGTGCAATCAGTCTATTCTGAAAAGACGATTTAACGATTTAACGTTGTAACGCTGTAACGCTTCGCCTGCGGCTTGCTCCGAAGCGAACGTGTGGCGTATGCTCCCACCCTCATGAAGACACCTATCACACCATCCTTTTTCATCGCGGGGTATTTGCTCGGCGCCTCGCTGGCCACTCTTGCGGCTCCCGAAGGCGTCGGCGTCGGCGCGAAACCCATTTCCGCAGCGGAGATTCTCATCGATGGAACGCGCCAAATGCTCGACGAGAAATGGACTTACTGGCCAGGCCCCGGCTTCAAATCCTCGCTCCCCATCAAATGGCCAATCGTCGAAGATCCCGTGGACAAAGGCTCCGTCGTGATGACCGACGATCGCGCGGCCGATGGCGGACGATACGGCGCCGCGGACATTGTGACGAAGAAGGCGTATCGGGATTTTCGGCTCCACATTGAGTTTTTGGTCATGAAACCCGGCGGCAACAGCGGGGTGTATCTCCAGAACCGTTACGAAATCCAGGTGCTCGACGGCGACAAAACCAAGCACGGCATGGGGGCGGTGATCAACGAAACCGAAGCGCCATATCACGCCTACCACGGCGCCGGCAAATGGAACGCTTACGACATCGTCTTCCGCGCCGCGCGGTTCAAGGACGGCCAGCGCGTCGAGAAAGCGATGCTCACGATGTATTTCAATGGCATCAAGGTTCACACCAACCAGACCATCAATCAGGTCTGGGGCGGCGCGCGTTCGGGCATTGATGGCGGGAACGACGGCGGCAAAGGCATCACCGACACGCCGGGCGGGCTGAAGTTGCAGTGCGAAGGCCATGATGTGCGCTATCGCAATACCTGGATCAAGGATTTGGATCTGAAAGAGGCGAACACGGATTTCTGATCCGTAACCTATGCAGCCAAAACTGGGGAGCACACGCGCCCTCGCGTGTCCCGACCGGCGCCCCGCCGGTCGGAAGGCCGTCTCAGTATGCCATCCGGGGAGGAGTTTTTAGACCGTGAGACTGTGGTCGGCGAGGCGCCGGCCACGGCACGCGAGGGCGTGTGCGCTCCCCATCGAACTGGATAGACACTGCTGAGCTTCTCCATGAATGGGATCAGATCGGAACGCCTTGTCCTCGTCATCTTGTGCGGGGTGTTGTTGGCCGGAGTCGCGCTGGTGGCGCTGCGAATCCAGAGGGAACCATCGAACAAACGTGATTCAGCCGAATTCCACGATGCATCCAGCAACGCTTTCAACGCAACGTATCTGAACGCAGCTCGCGGCCACGATACGACGCGGCGCAGAGAATGCAGTTCCTGCCACTCATCAACCGAGATCTTAGCGCGGCAGAAGTTTGGCTTCCTGACCAACCGCACGGCGCTGAGCCGCGACGCCTGGGTCAAGGAGATTTTGCTCTCTGCCAGATGCGGTGGATGCCATCTGGTTCCCGATCCAGCCAATCTCCCCAGGCAAAGCTGGCGCGAAACGATGTCCCGCATGGCGCAGATCATGGAAACGCGCGGTGTGCCAAGACTCACCGACGATGAATTTCAGGATATCCTCCACTTCTATTTCAGCTTCAGCCCGGAGGCACTTTCCCGGCTGGCCGATGATCCGAACGCGAGCGAGTCGCCGTTGCGCTTTGAACCAATTCCTTTGGGCAGCCCACTGGGCGCCGATGCGCGTGATCGCCCGTTCCTGGGCCACGTGCAAATTGTCGATCTCGACCAGGACAAACGGCCTGAGGTGCTCGTGTGCGATACCGGAAAATCCCGGCTCACCTGGATTCAGAACCAGAATGGAGTTTGGAAGGAGGACCGGATCGCGACACTTCCGAATCCGGCGCGCGCGCAAATCCTGGTCGGAAAGCAGAGCGGCCATCTGGACATCGTTGTGGCATGTCTCGGCGCCACGGTGCCGACGGACGAGCCGGTCGGAAGCGTGGCGCTCTTGTCCGGCGACCCCGCCCACCGCTTCACATCCATTACCATCCTGGACCAGACCAGCCGAGTCGCGGATGTGCAGCCCGGCGATTTTGATGGCGATGGGGACAGAGACTTTGTGATCGCCGCGTATGGCTTCATCCAGCAAGGCGAAGTCGGATGGTTGGAGAAGCGGACCGAGGGTACCTATGCCTACCAACGCGTCGTGCAGAAAACGGGAGCGGTGAATGTCCTCCCGGTCGATCTCAATGCGGATGGGCGCCTGGATTTTGTCGCCCTCTTCGCGCAGGAGCATGAGGAAACCTCGGCCTTCATCAACGACGGCCAAGGAAGATTTCAGGAGCGATTGCTCTTCAAAGCGGCCACGCCTTCCTTCGGTTCTTCCGGCATGCAAATGGTCGATCTCGATCAGGACGGGGATCTCGACATCCTTTTCACCAACGGCGACAACCTGGATTTGCCGACGATTATTCCGCGCCCCTATCATGGCGTGCAATGGCTGGAGAACAAAGGGGGCCTGAACTTCCTCTGGCGCGATATCTACCGCTGCTATGGCGCGTATTGCGCCGTGGCTGGCGATCTAAACCAGGATGGCCATCTCGACCTCGTCGTTTCGACCTTGTTCAATGACTGGAGCGATCCGAAACGCGCCAGCCTGCTGTGGTTGGAGAACAACGGCCAGCAACACTTCATCCCCCACACGATTGCGACCAAACCCACGCATTTGATCTCGGCAGCCTTGGGCGACTTCGACGGCGACGGCTGGCTCGATGTCGTCGCGTGCGGCATGTACACGTTTCCGCCGTTTGACCGGATGGGCCAGGTGACCCTGTGGAGAAACCGAGGAGTTCGCAAATGACGGCGCAGGCGAGTTGAACACCAGTGCATTCACAAGTTGTCGGCTCCATGAAGGCCCTACTGCTTGGCCTGCGGGATGGACGACAAAGCTCGTAGCGCAGAGTTGCACTCTGCCGTATCGCAGAATTGTATTCTGCGGGGCGTCTCCCAGTCCGAGCACGCTGGGACTTGCCGGCGCCCTGCCGATTGGAAATCGGCGATACAGCAGATTGAAAAATCGTTTTTTCCACTTTTCAAGGCCATTCATGCGGTTTCTTCAATACCCACCGAAGCATTGATTCTATTGGTTAGAATGGAGTTTGCGTCCGTCTTTGTTGGCCTTGTCTAACAAGCATTGAAAGTGGCACAAATTGTGGCACACGCACCCCATCTCTCAAACACAGATCGCTCGCTCAACCGTGCTTTCCGCTTTCCTCTCATTCGGACAATTGGTCCGCAGCTATCAATTCTACTTGCTGGAATATGGTTTCCCATCCGTTCGAGATTGTCGAGACCTCTCACGCAATTGATTGGGCCAGACACAACCCAGAGCCTCGATTTGTTCAACCGAAAGACCGAGCCTTCTCAGATCGTCCCACCGTCCAGGATTGTCAGATTGATCCGCGCTGAGATCGGCACCAGGCCAGACTGCCCGGATCACGTTCATGAACCAACGGTAATCGTCGACTTTCGGACCAAGTAGAAGTCGGGCCAATGGTGAAGGTTTTCCCCAAGGAACCGATGGCGACTCCATTTCTCTCGCCCCGGATTCGTCTTCACAGAGAGCTGGATGGACTCGCTGCGTCAGGGTCCGACCGGAGGCAACGACAGCGCCTTCATGGTTCTGCTCGGTGCCCTCAGCCCGCTTGGGGGGATCACCCGCGCTTTCGATGCTCAAGACGAGCCGGATTTCGGGATCACTTAACCCAAGCTCACCTAACCGCCGCCGAAACCATTCCCACCGATTGTCGAAATTGTTCGTCGTCTGGTTCCACCTGCCCGGAATTCAGAAAACGTTCAGTGCCGGTCCGTGTTCATTCAGTTGCCAAAGAGCTCTGGTTCACAGGACTCTCCAGGAGCCCTGCGTCCAACCTACCGTTGACTCACGGCACGGTCGAATCGCCTTCAAAGCTTGCTCAGCCATCTCAGTTTGGGCAGGAGTGCGGTCGCCTCCAATCAGAACCCAGGGCTGTGCCCCAACTCCTCGCGCTGGCTGGCGACCGCTCTCCCAAAATTCAATGCTGAGTTTTCATCGCTAATTCTGGAAACACTCGTTTGGGATCATAGTCGGTCTGCTCGGCCATCAGATACCAGGCCGCCTTGGCCAGCTTGCACGCCAGCGCTTTGGTCGCGATCACCGTGCTGGTCTTGGCGGCCTTGCGGTCATACCACCGCCGGCACAACTCGTCCGTGCGCCGCGCAAAATGTGCCGCTTCCACAAACGCCCAGGCCAAATACTTGTTCCCGCACTTCTGGTTGTTGTCGCCTTTCTTCTTCCCGTTGGAAGTCCGTTGCGAGTCCACCGTCCGGCAATAGCTGGCAAAGTGGCCCGCATCGGCAAACCGTCCGACATCTCCCACTTCCATCGTGATCGTCATCCCCAGAATGATCCCCACTCCGGGCAGCGTCTTGAGCTTGGGATAGTACGGAATGTCTTGGGCATCTTTGATCACGGCTTGCTCAATCTTGTCGATGCTCTGCGTCAAGGCCTCCATGTGACGTTTCTGCTCCTGCGCAATCAGTTGATTGGCCGGGTGGTCGTAGAGCGCGGTGGCCTCACTCAGTGTCATCTTTTTCAAGCGGCCCAACTCCATCGCTTGGCCTGTGGTCCGGGTGTAGAGACTTTTGAAACTGAGCATCAGGGCCGTCCGCTGACGCACCAGACTCATCCGCCGCCGCAATAAATCCCGCACCGGGCGCAAGATCGGATCGTACACGTAACCGGTGGGCAAAATCTTCAGCCGCGACAGCTCCGCCAGAAAATACGCATCGTTCTTGTCGTCGGCGTGTTTGATCCCGCTGTATTGATCGATCTTGGCCGGATTGGCCAGCACCACGGGATAGCCTTGGGCTTTGAGCCCATCCACCAGCCAATACCAGTTGTAAGTCGATTCCACGGCCACGCTTTCCAGCCGGTCTTTGTACGGATCCAAAAACTGCACGATCTGTTTGAGATCGCACTGGAGTTTCTGATGACCCAGCCGCCGTCCGTCCTCGGCCAGCAGGCCTACCATCGCGTTGTTGCTGTGTAGATCGATTCCTGCCACAACTTTGTTCATTAGGTCTCCTTTCGGTTTGAGTTGTCGTTGTGTTCTTCATCTCTGAACCACGACAACGCTTTACCGTCAGGAGACCGTCTTCGGCAATGCGGCACCGCGCCGCCTAACGGTCTCGGTCCACGCCTCACTCGCGCCGTCTATGGGAGCGGGCGAGCGAGCGGCGGCGACGGGCTTCCGACTCACGCGGCAACCTGCCGCGTGAAAGGTCGCGGGTAATTCCTTGCGATTCACCCAGGAGTGATCCGCGACCGTTCCGTCCGGCTGGTAGCCGCACGGAACAGGCAAGTTGCCTGTGCCACCGACAACATCTGTTGAACACTTGGATGGCGCCCAAATCCTGAGAGCGTGTCCGAAAATTGCGCGGGGTCCTGCGGCGAGGGATTTTGGCTGTGGCCAAGGCGGCGAGGTCCGAGCATCCCCAACGCGGGCTGTAAGGACCGAGCCAACGCAGGCCACGGACAAAA